>CAZQOH010000011.1:0-22264 GCA_964594355.1 uncultured Desulfobacterales bacterium | reverse complement strand
GGTCGAACCGTTGGTGCCGGAGTGGTAAGCGAAATAATTGAATAGTATAGGGATTTCCTTTTTTATTAAACGTGATGAACCCCAGTTAAATATGAAAGTTAATTTAGCGGGGTAAATTATGTATAATTTAATATTGAGATAAATGAAGTAATTATAATGAATTCTAAAATCAGAATAAGACTCAAAGCATATGATCATAAGCTATTGGACCAGTCGGCTGCTGATATTTTTGACACAGCCAAAAAAACAGGAGCAAAGGTAGTAGGTCCAATACCGTTGCCGACTAAGACAAACAAATATTGTGTTCTGCGATCTCCCCACATAGACAAGAAATCTAGGGAACAGTTTGAAATTAGAACACATAAACGGCTTTTAGATATTCTGGAGCCTACTCAGCAAACGGTAGATGCTTTAATGAAGCTGGATCTTTCTCCCGGAGTAGACGTTGAGATAAAACTATAGTTTTTCAAACTGATGATTGTAATCTGAGAGTCTTTGAAATTTGACAAGAGAAACAGTTAAAGCCATGAGCAGAGGATTGTTAGGAAAAAAGCTGGGAATGACAGGATTGTTTTCCCCTGAAGGAAAATATGTACCGGTAACAGTAGTTCAAGTCGGTCCGTGTGTTGTAACCCAGGTAAAGACAGAAACAACTGATGGATATAATGCTCTTCAATTAGGTTTTGAAGAGAAAAAGGAATCTCGTATAAATAAACCTTTAAAAGGTCATTTCAAAAATAGCGGTGAAAATTATTTCACATTCTTACGAGAAGTTCCTGTGGAAAACCCGAATGAATATAGCCCCGGTCAGGCAATACCATTAGATGTATTCAAGGTTGGTGAACGTGTTGATGTTGTCGGCACAACAAAAGGAAGAGGTTTTGCCGGTGTGATTAAGAGGCATGGATTTCACGGCGGTCGGAAGACGCATGGCAGTAGAAGCCATAGAATTCCAGGCTCTATTGGATGTAGCGCATGGCCGGGTAAAGTTATTAAAGGGAAGAAAATGCCCGGTCATTATGGGAATGAAGGAAAGACGGCGAAAAATCTTCAAATTGTCGATATCAGACCGGAAAAAAATCTAATAATATTAAGGGGTGCAATACCAGGCCCGAAATCAGGGCTGGTAGTGATTAAGAAGACATAACATCAACTAAACAGGTTGAAATTTATTTATCTTTTAAGTGGTCTTGTTCTCAAACAGCTAATATATTACGATGAATGCTAATTATTATGTTTTGGGAAAAGTTTTGCCACAAAAGGCAAATAAATAATTATTAAGGGACTAATCCGGCAGATATCTTTTGGTATGTGAAGAGGTAGAAATGGCTGTTGTAGATGTTCAAAGTCAAACAGGCGAAAAAATTTCACAAACAGATCTTAATAACGCAATATTTAATATTAACGTAAAATCAAGCGTCTTGCATGAAGTTGTAACAATGCAACTGGCCAGCAGGCGTTCAGGGTCTGCTGCCGTAAAACATCGTAGCGATGTTAGGGGAAGTGGGAGGAAGCTTTTTCGTCAGAAAGGAACAGGCCGAGCACGTCGTGGTAATATCAAATCGCCTTTGCTTAGAGGTGGCGGTGTTGTATTCGGGCCGGATCCGAAGTCTTATTCCTACAAGATCCCGAAAAAAGTAAAAAGAATAGCCCTTAAAATGGCTTTAAGCACAAAATTTCAAGAAAACAACCTTGTAGTGATTGATCAGTTTGAACTTGAGCAAATAAAAACCAGGGAATTTTTGAAAGTTGTGAATGCTCTAAATATAAAAGATGCGTTGATTATAACCGGCAAAAAGAATAAGAACCTGGAACTTTCATCAAGAAACATTCCAAATATAAAAGTATTATGCAGTAAGGGATTGAATGTATATGATATTCTTAAGTATAAGAAATTGATTTTACTTAAGTCTTCCATTGAAGATATCGAAGGGAGGCTGCTTGTATGATTCATTACGATATTATTAAAAGACCTTTAATTACTGAAAAAACCAATATCCAAAAAGAGGATTATAACCAGGTAACATTCGAAGTTGATCGAAGGGCAAACAGGGTGGAAATTAAGAGGGCTATAGAAAAATTATTTAACGTTAGAGTTAGTACTATCCGGACGATTCAGGTAAAAGGTAAGAAAAAACAGAGAGGTCGAGTTATTGGAAAACGTAAGGATTGGAAGAAAGCGATTGCAACACTGATGCCTGGTGAACGAATCGATTTTTTTGAAGGAGTTTAACTTGATACGGATTCTGGTTCTTTATATTCCAAATCCGGGTTTTTTAAGAGGCATATAATGGCAATTAAGAAAATGAAGCCTACATCTTCTGGGCGTAGATTTCAAAGATATTCAGCATTTAACGAAATTACGAGAACAACCCCTGAAAAACGTCTGCTGAAGATCATTAAGAAAACAGGCGGACGTAATGTAAACGGCCGTATTACATGCAGGCATCATGGGGGTGGACATAAGCGACAATATAGAATTATCGACTTTAAGCGAGATAAGATAGGAATACCTGCAAGGGTTGCATCGATAGAGTATGACCCTAACCGTAGCGCCAGAATCGCTCTTTTATACTATATAGATGGTGAAAAAAGGTATATTCTTGCACCGCAAAACCTTTCTGTCGGCGACAGGATAATGTCCGGGCCGGATGCTGATATAAAACCCGGCAATACACTTCCGCTAAGTAATATTCCTCTTGGTACTCACATACATAACATTGAATTGCGTATCGGAAAAGGGGGGCAGATTGTAAGAAGTGCCGGTACGTTCGCTCAGTTAATGGCAAAAGAAGATCGGTATGCTTTAATAAAGCTTCCATCCGGGGAAGTTCGAATGGTTTTATTAAAGTGCAAAGCTACAATTGGGGAACTTGGAAACGCTGAGCATGAAAATATATCATTGGGCAAGGCAGGCCGCAAGCGTTGGCTTGGCAGACGTCCCAAAGTTCGAGGAGTTGCAATGAACCCAGTTGATCATCCAATGGGCGGTGGAGAAGGAAGATCATCGGGGGGACGGCACCCTTGTACCCCTTGGGGTATCCCCACCAAAGGATATAGAACTCGTAGAAATAGGAAAAGTGATCGCCATATAGTTAAAAGGCGAACAAAGAAGTAGTTATTCGTTATTTGTTAATGGTTAATCGTTGTTGAATTCATCAATAGGTAGTCAAATAACAAGTAACAAATAAAGGGAGAAACTATGCCGCGGTCTTTGAAGAAAGGTCCATATATTGATCCAAAATTATTAAAGAAGGTCATGTTAGCTCAGGATGCCCTGGGTGGTAAGGTGATTAAAACATGGTCAAGGAGATCAACAATTATTCCTGAAATGGTTGGTATTACTTTTGCTGTTCATAATGGGAGAAAATTTATCCCGGTGTTTGTTTCAGAAAATATGGTTGGCCATAAGTTGGGTGAATTTTCACCGACGCGCACTTTTTATGGACACGCTGGCGACAAAAGATCAAAGTTGAAAAAGTAAGATTAAATTGAAAAGGAAAATCAGCAATGGAGGCTAAGGCTGTATTAAAATACGTGCGTATTTCTCCGCAAAAGGTTAAAAAGCTTAGCAGTGCTATTAAGGGAAAGCCGGTGGAGATAGGGCTGGGCATATTAAGATTTATGCCAAAAAAGTCGGCAGATATCGTTGAAAAGATAGTACACTCAGCCGTATCAAATGCTGATCAAAACCCCGATATTGATATCGATTCTTTAATTATTAGGGAAATAATTGTAGATCAGGGTCCAACATTAAAGCGTTTCAGGGCGAGAGCTCGTGGTAGGGGGTCCCGTATTTTGAAAAGAACCAGTCACATAACAGTCATTTTGGCTGAAGGATCGGTATAAAAAGGAGGCGAAAACTTGGGGCAGAAAGTAAATCCGATAGGGTTAAGATTAGGAATCGTTAAAACGTGGGAGTCACGATGGTATGCCGGAAAGCAATACGCAGATTATATATTGGAAGATCATAATATTAGGAAGTTCATAAAAAAGAGACTTTATCATGCCGGTATTTCCAGGATTGAAATCGAAAGATCGACAAGACGAGTTAAGCTCCGAATCTATACGGCAAGACCGGGAATTGTGATTGGGAAGAAAGGCTTTGAAATAGAACTGCTTAAAAAAGAGCTGGAAAAATTAATTTCCCAGGAAGTCCTCATAGATATCCAAGAAGTAAGAAAACCGGAGATTGATGCTCAGCTTGTTGCTGAGAATGTTGCTCTCCAGATTGAGCGAAGAGTTGCTTTTCGACGTGCGATGAAACGTGGTGTTTCATCAGCCATGCGCTTTGGTGCAAAGGGTATAAAAATTATTTGTTCTGGCCGTTTGGGTGGTGCCGAAATGGCAAGAACAGAGTGGTACAAAGAAGGCCGGGTTCCGTTGCATACATTAAGGGCTGATATAGACTATGGTTTTATAGAGGCTCGTACAACATATGGTATTATTGGTGTAAAAGTATTTATTTTTAATGGTGAGATTTTGAAAAAGGATACGTTAGAGACAGCTATTACATAAATAAAATGTTTTACCACCAACAGATTTTTTCCACCTCCTTCTTCGTGATTTTCTTGGTTAATAAGAAAACCTGAGCTATTGATTCCGGCTCATATCGGAAAGGAATTATTAGGAGATAAAGAACATGCTGAGCCCCAAAAAAGTGAAGTATCGCAAACAGCAAAGAGGCAGAATGAAGGGTATCGCTCATCGGGGAAGTGATATAACTTTTGGTGAATTTGGATTACAGGCTGCTGAATGCGGTGCGATAAGCGCGAGACAGATTGAAGCTGCCCGTGTTGCTATGACTAGACATGTTAAAAGAGGCGGAAGAATTTGGGTAAGGATATTTCCGGACAAACCAATTACCAAAAAACCTGCTGAGGTACGAATGGGGAAAGGAAAAGGTGCGCCTGAAGGATGGGTTGCAGTAGTCCGTCCAGGGAAAATTCTTTATGAAATGGGGGGCATTTCAAAAGAAATAGCAAAAGAGGCACTCCGGCTTGCTTCACATAAGCTTTCTGTTAAAACAAGATTTGTACATAGGAGAGATGCATAATGGAAGCGAGTGAAATTAGAGAGTTGAGTGCTGAGGAAAGGCACAGCAAATTAAATGATCTTAAAGAGGAGTTGTTTAATTTTCGCTTTCAGCTTGGAATTGGTCAGCTCGAAAATCCCAAAAAATTAAAACAGATTAAATCTGATATTGCGAGGATAAAAACTATAATAAAGGAGTTTGAATTGAAAGATAAGGAAGTAAATTAAGGTTGCTATGAAATTACAGAGAATGAAAAGACAATTGGTTGGAATGGTTGTTAGAGACAAGATGGATAAAACAGTAGTTGTTCAAGTTGAAAGACTTGTTAAACATAAGCTTTATAAAAAGTATATTAAAAGACGTGGCAAGTTTGCGGTTCACGATAAAAACAACTCATGTCAAATTGGGGATAAGGTATTGATAACCGAGTCAAGACCTCTTAGCAAAATAAAAAGATGGCGCCTAAGCAAAATACTTGAAAAAGCCGTTTAATATAAAGGGAAAACAGAGATGATTCAGGCAGAGACGAAATTGACGGTAGCTGATAATTCTGGAGCAAAGGTGCTGTATTGTATTAAAGTTCTCGGAGGTACCAGAAGACGGTATGCGAGTATTGGTGACATCGTTGTCGTAGCTGTCAAAGAAGCGATACCAAATGCCAAAGTCAAAAAAGGGGATATATTAAAGGCTGTTGTGGTCAGGACCAAAAAGGAGATCAGAAGATCTGATGGATCATACATACGATTTGATGATAATTCAGCCGTTTTGATTAATGTACACAAGGAGCCCATTGGGACGCGTATATTTGGTCCAGTAGCACGAGAGCTAAGAGCCAAGGGATTTATGAAAATTATTTCTCTAGCACCAGAGGTTTTGTAAATTATAATCACACTGTGGAGATATGATTTATGATTAAAACTAAATGTCATATAAAGAAAGATGATAAAATCAAAGTTATTACTGGAAAGGACAATGGTAAAATTGGAAAAGTATTGAAGGTGATCAGAAAGGATAAGAGTTTCCTTGTTGAGAACATAAATATTATTAAACGCCATACAAAACCAGGTCCTAAGAGCAGACAAGGGGGAATTGTAGAAAGTGAAGCACCGATTCATTGGTCCAATGTCATGTTAATGTGCAATAAATGTATAAAACCTGTGCGTATAAAAATGCAGCTTCTTGATGATGGAAAAAAAGTGCGTGTTTGTAGAAAATGCAATGAAATCATAGATTAATGATATCGTATGCATAATTTATCCAGTTTCCAGTTTCTATTAGTAAACAAATACAATAGTTTATTGAATATCGACAAAAAGTTGTCGATTTAGTGCTGATAAGCACATAGGGTCGTGTTCCGGAGGGATGTAATGTCGCTGTTGAAAGTATATTATGAAAAAGAAGTTATACCCAAATTGATCGAAAAGTTTAAATATGCAAACATCATGCAAGTTCCAAAACTGGGTAAAATTGTATTGAATATGGGCTTGGGTGAAGCAATTAATAATATTAAGCTACTTGATTCAGCCGTTGAAGAACTAATGATTGTAGCAGGGCAGCGTCCTGTTATAACCCGTGCTAAAAAGGCCATTGCTGCTTTTAAACTGAGGGCGGGAATGCCGATAGGATGTATGGTCACTCTTCGTAGTAAATACATGTATGATTTTTTTAATAAACTGGTAAACATTGCCCTTCCGCGTGTTCGTGACTTCAGGGGTGTTTCAGGTAAAGCGCTTGATGGTTACGGTAACTATTCGCTGGGAATCAAAGAACATATAATTTTTCCTGAAATTGATTATGATAAGATAGATAAAATTAAAGGGCTTAATATAAGTATTGTTACGACAGCAAAGACCGATAATGAAGGAAGAGAGCTTCTTAGATTATTAGGCATGCCGTTTAGGAATTGATGATTTTCGATTAAAGATTGAAGGAGGATGATTTGGCAAAAAAAGCGCTTAGAATGAAGGCAAATAAAAAGCCTAAATTCAAGGTGAGGGGGTACAACAGATGCCCGATTTGCGGCAGACCAAGGGCTTTTTTGAGAAAGTTTGGAATTTGTCGAATTTGTTTTCGAAACCTTGCTTCGCAAGGGAAGTTCCCTGGAGTTATTAAATCTAGCTGGTAAGTTATACTTAATCTCGTTAAGTCCATGACTCAACCACTTAACCCCACAACTACTTGACGATGTCTGAACCTAAAACTTAAAACGCTTATTATAAGGGAGAAGATAATGGCGATAAGCGATCCAATTGCCGATATGCTGACCCGAATACGCAATGCTGGAAAAGCTAAATTTAATAGTGTTGATATTCCAGGGTCGAAACTAAAGACCGAATTGGCAAAAGTGTTAAAGGATGAAGGATATATAAGAAATTATAAATTCATTAAGGATAATAAGCAGGGTATCTTGCGTCTTTACTTGAAATACAGTGAGAAAGGGTCTCACAATATTTTAAACCTTATGCGTATCAGCAAACCAAGCAGGCGGGTTTACGTAAAAAGCAAAGATATAAAGCAGGTTTATAGCGGTATGGGCGTTGCTATTTTATCCACGTCTAAAGGGATAATAACGGATAAAAGAGCCCGTAAAGAAAATATAGGCGGGGAAATTCTCTGTAATGTTTGGTAATGAGAGGAAAAATATATGTCCCGAATAGGCAAAAAACCGATTCCGATACCTGATAAGACAACAATATCGTATAAAAACAAGGTATTTACAGTGAAGGGTGAAAAGGGAACACTTACAAGAACAATCCATTCCTCTGTTGACCTGAAGATAGAAGACAAAATAGTGAGTGTAAACATAGTTGCCAATGATAGATTGAGCCGATCTTTGCAAGGTCTAACTCGCAGTCTGGTGGCAAACATGATTAACGGTGTTAATAAAGGCTTTGAACGTGTTCTTGAGATAAACGGAATAGGTTATCGCGCTGAGCTTAAGGGCAACAGTATCACACTTAACCTTGGATATTCACATCCTGTTATTTTTGATCTTCCGGACGGTGTGTCCGCACACCTAGAAAGGAATAATATTATAAAGCTTTCTTCAATCGATAAAGAGTTGTTGGGCCTTACTGCTGCATCAATAAGACAGTTAAGACCTCCAGAGCCTTATAAAGGTAAGGGCATTAAGTATGCCGAGGAGCGTATACAAAAGAAAGCCGGAAAAACCGGTGTTAAAGAGTAGATTTTCAAACTGACAGAATTTACAGGGTTAAGAAACTATGGAGGCCACAAAGGAACTAAGATACCAAGATTATAGTATATTATTGTTAATTGGTTTTATTGCAATATATTCTATTCAGATTGTGTCTTTGTGTTTTGGTGGCTGAATAATATAGATCTGGAGTCTAAAGAGACGCAAAAAGATGAATACATCAAATTTAAAAAAACAGGCACGTTTAAAAAGAAAGAAAAGAATCAGAAAAAAAATGATCGGCACACAATTGCGGCCTAGGCTGAGTGTCTTTCGAAGCGCTAAACATATTTATACACAGTTAATTGATGATACTCGCGGTCATACTTTGACTGCGGCGTCAAGTTTGGAAAAAGCCGTAAAAGAACATTCTAAATCTAATAACAACATTGTTGTGGCAAGCTTTGTGGGAAAACTTGTAGCGGAACGCGCGATTAAACTGGGAATAAAAAAGGTAGTATTTGACAGAAATGGTTTTTTATATCACGGAAGAATCAAAGCCGTATCAGATGGTGCGCGTGAAGCAGGATTAAATTTCTAGATTAATTTATATAGAACGGAGGAAGCAGACATTTGTTTAAACAAGAGACAGGTGAAAATGAGTTAATTGACAAGGTCGTTCATATTAATCGAGTTGCAAAAGTGGTAAAAGGAGGTCGCAGGTTTAGCTTTAGTGCGATCGTAGTTGTTGGTGATGGAGATGGAAGTATTGGTTATGGTCTTGGGAAGGCTGGAGAAGTGCCTGAAGCAATACGTAAAGGAGTGGAAAAAGCAAAAAAGAACATGATCAAGGTGCCTTTGGTTGATGGAACAATACCTTTTAAAGTTATAGGAAAGTTCGGTGCAGGACGGGTTCTTTTAAAACCAGCATCTAAAGGAACCGGCGTCATTGCCGGCGGGGCTGTACGTGCGGTGCTTGAGGTTGTTGGAGTTCAAAATATTCTTACGAAATGCCTAGGATCGCACAACTCTCATAATATAGTTAAAGCTACTATTTTTGGGCTTAAGCAACTCCAGAGCAGAGAACAGGTGGCCGCTAGACGCGGTATACCTGTAGAAGAACTATGAATTGACGGCTGTTGGTTGAAGATTGACGGTTTAAGGAATAATATATGACTGGAATATTGAAAGTAACTCTTGTTAAAAGCATGATAGGAAGACCGGAAAAGCACCGCAGGGTATTGCGTGGTATGGGATTGACGAAGATCAGCAGAACCGTTCAACTTAAAGATACACCATCTGTTTGGGGCATGATCAAAAAAGTATCCCATTTGGTAAGGGTTGAGGAGAAGGTCGATGAAGCTAAATGAATTATCACCGGCAAAAGGATCACATAAGCCCCGAAAACGCCTGGGACGTGGCGTTGGGTCAGGTACAGGCAAAACAGCCGGAAGAGGGACAAAGGGATATAATAGCCGTTCCGGCGGCGGAGTAAGACCTGGTTTTGAAGGCGGCCAAATGCCTCTTCATCGTCGCTTGCCTAAACGTGGTTTTAAAAATATTTTCAGAAAAAATTTTGCAATAATTAACATACGTGATTTATCAAGGTTTAAAAAAGGAAGTTTGGTTGATGAGGCTGCACTTGTTGACAAGGGACTCGTTAAAGGAAAGAGAGACGGTATTAAACTTCTTGGCCACGGCGAAATTAAATATCCGCTTTCAATAAGGCTCAACAAAATTAGCAATAACGCCAGGGAAAAAATAGAGGCTGTTGATGGAAATATAGAGGTTATATAATATGGCTATTGGCGGGTTCCAGAATATATTTAAAATACCTGAGCTGAAAAAGAGGATTATATTTACATTTGCACTTTTAGCGGTTTATCGTATCGGAGTACATGTTCCGGTGCCGGGTATTGACAGTATTGCCCTCGCTTCATTTTTTGCAAAGGCAAAAGGAACTTTGCTAGGTCTTTTTGATATGTTTTCAGGCGGAGCCTTTGAAAGGTTGTCTGTATTTGCCCTTGGGATAATGCCTTATATCAGCGCATCGATAATACTACAACTTTTAACGGTGGTTATTCCCCACCTAGAACGTTTATCAAAGGAAGGCGATCAAGGACGTAAAAAGATTACTCAGTATACCCGTTACGGTACTGTAGTATTAAGTATCATACAGGGATTTGGTATTAGTGTAGGTCTTGAAAAAATGACTGCTCCGGGGGGAGCTCCGATAGTCCTGTCTCCTGGCTGGGAGTTTAGGCTTATGACTGTCATTACTCTGACAGCAGGAACAGC
The DNA here is from genome assembly GCA_964594355.1 of uncultured Desulfobacterales bacterium. GTDB lineage: Bacteria > Desulfobacterota > Desulfobacteria > Desulfobacterales > JAUVVS01 > JAUVVS01. Next base: position 11,795 of record CAZQOH010000011.1, on the reverse strand, counting down.
ATTTATTATGTGGCTGGGTGAACAGATTACCGAACGGGGTATAGGTAACGGAATTTCTCTAATTATATTTGCCGGTATTGTGGCAAGACTGCCGAATGCAATAGGAAATACTTTTCGTCTCCTTTCAACCGGAGAAATGGGAATTTTTCTGGTTCTGATATTACTTGCATTTATGGTGCTTGTTATAGGTCTAATTGTATTTGTCGAACAGGGGCAGCGTCGTATATCTGTTCAATACGCCAAAAGGGTTATAGGTAGAAAGATGTATGGGGGCCAGAGTACCCATCTACCATTGAAGATTAATACTTCCGGTGTAATACCGCCTATATTTGCTTCATCTATTATGATGTTTCCGGCTACTATAGGACAATTTGTAGGGGATAAGGGTTCATTCTTACAGGCTATCGCTTCCGCCATGAGCCCGGGTCATATAATTTATTACTTGTTATTTGTCGGGTTGATATGCTTTTTTTGTTACTTTTATACCGCTGTTACCTTTAATCCGGTTGATGTTGCAGATAATATGAAGAAACATGGGGGCTATATTCCAGGGATTCGACCGGGTAAGCGTACTGCGGATTATATAGACAAAGTTTTGACCCGTATTACTCTTGGCGGTGCAATATATGTTTCAGCCGTATGTGTGCTTCCTTCAATTTTGATATCAAGGTTTAATGTTCCTTTTTATTTTGGAGGTACTGCTTTACTTATCATTGTAGGAGTAGCAATTGATACTATTTCACAAATCGAATCTCATATGCTGACACGCCATTATGAAGGTTTTTTAGCAAAAGGAGGAGCCAGGATAAAGGGGCGGCACTAAAATTGACAAACTCGTAAAAAGTCAGAAAATCAACTTTTTATGAATTCATCAAAATTAAATATCTGAGAAAGTGGGAGTTGAAATATGCCAAAGGAAGAAGCAATAAAGGTGGAGGGTACAGTGATTGAGACTTTACCCAATGCTATGTTTAAAGTTGAGCTTGAAAACAAGCATAAGGTGCTGGCACATATTTCCGGAAAGATGCGTATGCATTTTATAAAAATCCTTCCTGGTGACACGGTTACGGTAGAGCTTTCACCATATGATCTCTCTCGCGGTAGAATAACATATAGGGCAAAATAGCCTTGTAATCGAAATTTAAAACATCCACGTACCGAGAAAAGGGGTGAATTAGATGAAGGTTAGAACGTCAGTAAAGAAAATGTGCAATAACTGTAAAATAATCCGCAGAAAAGGTGTTGTAAGAGTAATCTGCACAAATAAGCGTCACAAACAGAGACAAGGATAGAGGAGGACGGATTTTGGCAAGAATTGCAGGCGTGGATTTACCTAGACGCAAGCGAGTTGAAATAGGGCTGACAAGCATTTATGGTATTGGTAGAAGTACGGCAAGACGTATTCTCGAAAAGCTTAACATTGAACCGGATACCAAGACAGACGATCTATCAGAATCAGAAATTACCAGCATCCGTAAGGTGATAGATAATGAATACAATGTCGAAGGAGTGCTCCGTACAGAAATCTCCATGAATATCAAACGATTGATGGATCTCGGATCTTATCGTGGGCTTCGTCATCGAAAATCGCTTCCCGTTAGAGGACAGCGGACAAGTACTAACGCACGCACGCGAAAAGGGCCAAGAAGGGCGGCTGTAAAGAAAAAAGGCGGAGTTAAAAAGAAATAATTTTCATTCAAAATACTATAATCTCGCAAAAAGTCTGATTTTGCAAAGGTCTCAACAAATACCCGCTCATAAAGGATATTACTTATGGCGCAAAAAACCCGTACAAAAAAGAAAGAAAAGAAAAATGTCCCAAACGGTATTGTACACATTCAATCTACATTTAACAATACGATAATTACAATAACAGATCCGGCAGGAAATGTTGTCGCATGGTCAAGTTCAGGAGTTCAAGGCTTTAAGGGCTCACGAAAAAGTACACCTTTTGCTTCTCAGTTAGCAGCAGAAGACGCAGCTAAAAAAGCGATGGAGCATGGTATGAAAAATGTGGAGGTTTATGTTAAGGGCCCGGGCTCCGGTCGTGAATCTGCACTACGATCGTTGCAGGCCGCGGGATTCAACGTTGTGATGATTAGAGACGTGACTCCTATTCCACATAATGGCTGCCGACCGCCGAAAAGACGCAGGGTCTAGGGATTAACGATTGATGAATTAGTAAAAGTACGAATTCATCAAGCTTTAGGGAAACTATCAATATTAACTATGGAGGGAAAATTTGGCACGTTACAGGGGTTCGGTTTGTAGATTATGCCGACGCGAAAACTTAAAATTGTTTCTTAAAGGAGATCGTTGTTATTCAGATAAGTGTGCTTTTGATCGAAGAGGTTATCCACCGGGCCAGCATGGTCAAAGACGTCGCGGGAAAACTTCTGATTATGGTTTACAGCTTCGCGAAAAGCAAAAGGTAAAACGGATGTATGGTCTTTCTGAAAAGCAGTTTCGCCTATTTTTAAAAAGGGCAGAACGAAAAAAGGGTATTACGGGCACCAATCTTCTCATTTCGCTTGAACGCAGGCTCGACAATGTGGTTTATCGTTTGGGTTTTGTAAATTCGCGTTCACAGGGGCGTCATTTTGTAAGACATAATCACTTTCTTGTTAATGAGAAAAAGCTTAATATTCCGTCATACCAGATAAAAATAGGTGATATCATTGCAATCCGGGAGAAAAGCCGTAATATTCAGGCAATAGGAGACTCGCTGGATGCCGTGGTTAGAAGAGGAGTTCCACAGTGGCTTGATTTAGAAAAAGAAAACTTAAAAGGAGTAATTAAGAGTTTTCCGATCCGTGAAGACCTAACAATGCCAATCCAGGAGCAGCTTATAGTAGAACTTTATTCTAAATAACTTTCTTTATAATCTGTATTCAATAAAAATCTCATTTTATCCTGTAGCTAATTGAAATTACTATATTCACTTTATCAATTTTTGGGCTGCAATTTGCATCTTTTCCTTCCAGGATATGGGATATAATTTAATTATGTGATTACTTTTTTACACTCGAGCATCCTATATAATAATTTGGAGATACAATAATGTCATCAGATGAAATTATGTATATAAATTGGCGAGAAATGATAAACCCTGAAAAGGTTCAGGTTACGAGTAAACCCACCTACGGCAAGTTTGTTTGTGAACCTCTTGAAAGGGGATTCGGTATAACAATTGGTAATTCCTTAAGACGGATAATACTCTCTTCGCTTTATGGAGCTGCAATTACCTCTGTGAAATTCAATACCGTAATGCATGAATTTAGTGTTATTCCAGGAGTATTTGAAGATGTTTCCGAGATTATTCTCAATTTAAAGGAGGTACGACTTAAACTTTCCGATGATGAACCGAAAACAATAAGTATAGATGCTAAAGGAGAAGGAGAAGTTACCGCTGGTGATATAATCAGCGGTGACGGACAAGTTGAAATCCTCAATCCAAATTTGCATATTGCAACTCTTTCAAAGAAAGCAAGACTGCAAATAACCATGACGGCTAAGATTGGAAAAGGATATTCTTTATCTGAAGCAAATAAGGATGAAGATGCACCTGTCGGTGAAATACCGATAGATGCCGTATTTTCACCGATAAAACGTGTAAATTATGTTATAGGAAGTGCACGTGTAGGCCAGAAGACCGACTATGATAAACTTACTCTCGAGGTTTGGACAGATGGAAGTGTCCTGCCCGAAGATGCTGTTGCCTATGCCGCCAAGATATTAAAGGAACAGATGACAATCTTTATAAATTTTGATGAAGGGCTTGAGCCGGAACCTGAAAAGAAGGCGGATGAAGAAGATAAGATTAAGTTTAATGAGAATCTTTACAGAAGTGTTGAAGAACTTGAACTGTCCGTACGAAGCGCGAATTGCCTTAAGAATGCTAATATAAACAAAATCTATCAATTAGTTCAAAAATCCGAAGTAGAGATGCTTAAAACGAAAAACTTTGGAAGAAAATCTCTAAACGAGATTAAAGATGTCTTAGGTGAAATGAACCTTTCTCTTGGGATGGATCTTGAAGGATTTGTGCCGCCTGAAGATGAAGACAACTCTGAAAAAGGAGAGTAAATAGTTAAATGAGACATCGAAAAGCAGGTTTGAAATTAAATAGAACAAGCAGTCATAGGAAAGCTATGTTCAGGAACATGGTTACCTCGCTTTTTAAATATGAGCATATTCGTACTACAGATGCTAAAGCAAAGGAATTGAGGCGCTGGGCAGATCACTTGATTACCCTGGCTAAGCGAGGAGATTTACATGCAAGACGGCAGGCACTTTCAATTATAAGGGAAAAGAATATTGTTACCAAGCTCTTTAATGAAGCTGCCGAGCGATTTAATTCGAGACAGGGGGGATTTACCAGGATTGTTAAGCTGGGAAGACGACAGGGAGATGCCGCCCCAATTTCTCTTGTTGAACTGATGGCTTCCGAAAAAGAGAAAAAGAAGAAGACAACAAAAAAAAGGAAAGGTGATAGTCCAAAGAAACGACAAGCTTTAGAAGAGAAGGCGGTAAGTGATAAAAAAGAAGATATATCTTCTGATAAGGCACCGGAAGAGGGCTCTGTCGTAACTTCTTCCGATTCAAAAGAAAAACCGGTCAAGAAAACGGCTTCATCTTCTATAAAAGATGAAACAGAAGAACCAAAAAAAGCTAAAGATGTAAAAAAGAAACCCAAAAGTAATTTAAAAAAAACTAAGGAGAAGAAATAACCTTATTTTTTACATAAAAACATCAAAAGGCCCGGCCTTCTATGGCAGGGCCTTTTTTATTGTAAAACGACGATTATTGGACCTGAATGTTTTTTAGGACTAACCATTCAAAAGAAAGATAACCCTGATATTAAGCCACCACTTCTAGTGGTGGACCCGGAAAGGTTCTTCCGTTCCGGCGAGAAATGGGCTGTCGATTAAGCACGAATTTCGAATTTCGAAATACGAAACAAATGCGAAATCCTAATTTTCAAATGTTCGAAACAAAGAACAGCGCTATAAAGGTCTGCAAAGCATCCACATGATCATTTATTTTGAAATTAGGCCTTAATGTTTGGGTCATTGGAATTTTGGTCATTTCGATTTGTTTCGGATTTCGTGCTTCGTATTTCGGATTTATGCTTATGCAAAATGGTTATCGCCCCCTTTCAGGGGGCTTCCTGAGGCCACCTGCTATGCAGGTGGAGTCTCACCCTGTTAATAGGGTTCCCTTCGGGAAATTTAACGAGGAACCTGTGAACGTTTACTTTTAGGAAAATAAGTGACAATCGATTTAAATAAAAATTGTATCCCTGAAGATGTAAAAACAATACATATGGTTGCTATATGCGGCACAGGTATGGGGGCGTTGGCCTGCATACTAAAGGATATGGGTTTTCAGGTAACAGGCTCTGACCAAAAAATTTATCCACCTATGAGCAACTTTCTTTCGAATAAGGGCATCGATATTTTCGATGGTTTTAACGAAAAGAATATTTCATCTGGTTATGATCTATTAGTTGTTGGAAATGCTGTGACAAGGAATAACCCGGAAGTCGTCAAAATGCACAAAATGGGGCTTAATTTCTGTTCTATGCCTCAGGCTATAAACAGGTTTGTTGCAATCGACAAAAAACCGATTCTTGTTACAGGTACTCACGGTAAAACAACAACATCTTCTATCTTAGCCTGGATTCTTCATGAAGCAGGTCTTGATCCATCATTTATTATAGGTGGGATTTTAAACAATTTTAACAGCAACTATCGTTTTGGAAAAGGGGAATATATTATAATCGAAGGGGATGAATATGATACTGCTTTTTTTGATAAGAGACCAAAATTTATTCACTATAATCCTTTCATGGCGATACTGACAAGCGTTGAATTTGACCATGCGGATATATTTGAAGATATGAATCATGTTAGACAGGTATTTAACAATTTTATTTCCGGGATATCTTCAAAGAGTACGCTTATTGCTTTTGACGAAGATAAAGAGGTTGCCGCACTAGTTCGTGACAGGGAATGCCGAGTCGAAGGGTATGGAAGGGACACAAGATTACACTGGTCCTTGGGTGATATCTTCATTGAACCGCCATGGACTTTTTTTGAAGTATTTAAAAGGGGTAATAAATTTGGAATCTTTAAAACAAAACTTATGGGTGAGCATAACCTGTTAAATGTATTATCGGCAATTGCAATTGCAGGTAATCTGCTGGTACCTTTAGATAGTATTAGTGGAGCAATTGAGAATTTTAAAAGCACAAAGAGACGACAAGAAATACGAGGGGAAAAAAAAGGAATTACAGTCATTGATGATTTCGCCCACCATCCTACCGCCGTTAAAGAGACCATTCGAGCAATTAAACTCTTTTACCCGGAGGGGCGACTTGTTGCCGTGTTTGAACCGAGGACCAATTCCAGCATGCGTAGAGTTTTTCAGAACATTTATCCGCTTTCATTTGACCAGGCGGATCTTATCTGTATCCGAAAGCCCCCGCTTCTGGAAAAGATCCCTTTTGATGAACGTTTTTCATCGGAGCAGCTTGTGGCTGATTTAAAAAATCGTGGTAAGGATGCACACTATTTTTCAGATACGGAATCCATCTTAGATTTTCTGGTCAGGGAAACAAGTTCCGGTGATATTATTCTAATAATGTCAAACGGTGGGTTTGACAACATTCATGAAAGGTTGTTATATTTATTAAACCAATGATAACAATAGACACCAAAACCAAACAATTTCACGGAGTGACATTACGACGCTGGATATGGATTGTGGCTTTTTCAGTTGCATTCGCATGGGTTGAAAGTGCGGTTGTTGTCTATCTTCGTGAAATTTACTTTGACGGTTCGTTCTACTTTCCAATCGTTGTTCAATGGGAGGATGGAAAACGCGTTGTTGACACTCTCATGCGCATCGAGCTCGGACGCGAAATCGCTACGATCATTATGCTTGTAGCAGTGGGATGCATAACAGGAAAGAATGCTATACAAAAGTTTTGTTTTTTTATGATTGCATTTGGAATTTGGGACATATTCTACTACTTTTGGCTTTGGATCATGGTTGGATGGCCGGAGAGCCTCATGACTTGGGATCTTCTGTTTTTTATTCCTCTTCCTTGGGTAGGTCCGGTAATAACGCCTCTTTTGATTGCAATAACAATGGTAGTTGCAGGGTTCCTTATTATCTACTATGACGAAAATGGTTGTGTGTTCCACTGGCGGTGGTATGATTGGGTCATTGAATTGGGTTGCGGCTTCCTGATGATCGTGGCTTTTTGCTGGGACTGGAAGAATATAATGCGTGTGCCGGATGGTGTGTTTTACAACGGGATTCCGAACCCGTTTGCCTGGTGGCTATACCTGCCGGCATATATATTCTCGGTAGTCTATTTTACAATAAGACTAAAACAGACAGTCTCTGCAGAAAGGTCTCTACTTAACGAAATCTGAATTTACAATTGCCTTGCGTCACGAAATAGCTTGGGTAGATCGAGTTTATTGACCATATCAGTAAAAATTTCCCCAAGAACCTTCTCGGCATCACCACTACCAATCAATCTTACCCGTTCAGCCTCGCCGCTAATTATTTGTCTGGCAAGAATTTTTCCATCTTTAATTAAGTTGGTTTCATACTTAATACGTACTACCCATTTTCTGTCTACCAGATCCAGAAAAAAGTCTTTTATGAATATCTTAATTGTAGGTTCTTTTTTATCCTGTAATAGTAATACTTCTATACCCATGTTTTCAAGCCTTCTCTTAAAAGCCTCTCTAAAAAGTGAAGGAAGATCAAATATTCCGACTAAGGAGCCGTCTTGCTCACTTTTTTGAATAAGAGAAAGCGAAAAGAGTCCGGTTAAATTTTTTAATTTCTTTTTTGCATTCTCACTAAATATGGTTTTGTCAGTTCTTTTGTCTTTTAAGTCAAAAGAGATTTTTTGCCCTTTAAGTTCATCCAATTTTGATGGTAGTTGATAATTTATTTTTACATGCGATGGCTTAGTGCAAGCGCAAACGAACATTCCAATAATCATCATGATGAAAAACAGCCTAACGTATTGATTTATTTTCATTGCCGTGTCCTCCGTTATTTTATTTCTGTTCAAGTATCTTGCAACTAAGACACTAAGGTTACTGAGACTTAAAACTTTTGAGACACCACACTAGTATTTTCACATTATGTTAAGGGAAAGTAAATGGTTTTCTGAAAATTTATCGTAAAGGATATTTTTATGCTTTTATCCTTGCAAAATACTAAGCTTTGATGGTATTTCTAAATTTATATATCCTAAATAGATATGGACGTTGGGGGATTGTGCGTATACAATCCAATTATAGTAACCTAATAACAAATAGGAGGAATGGCTTATGAAAATTGTCAAATTATTTTTAGTGATGTTGGCAGTGATTTCTTTGACAGGTGTTGCCATGGCGGGCACTCTGGAAGATGTCAGGGCTAAAGGGGTAATTTCAGCAGGTGTAAATGAAGGCTTGTTTGGATTCTCGAAACCAGACGAAAAAGGAGTGTGGCGCGGTCTAGATGTAGATACAGCCCGGGCTATTTCGGTGGCGGTTTTCGGTGTTCCGGACAAATTAAAATTTGTTCCTTTATCAGCCAAAACCCGTTTTACAGCCTTGCAGTCTGGTGAAATCGACGTATTAACGCGGAACTGTACGCAGACATTGAGTCGTGAAACCGCTTTGGGTCTAAATTTTGTTCAAGTGAATTATTATGATGGGCAGGGCTTTTTAGTGCCTAAAAAGTTGGGTGTGAAAAGCGCCAAAGAACTCGATGGAGCAACAGTATGTGTGTTGCCGGGTACGACCACCGAGCTTAATTTGGCGGATTATTTCAGAGCCAACAATATGACGATGAATCCTGTTGTCATTGAGAGCACCCCTGAACTGGCGAAAGCTTTTTTTGCCGGTCGCTGTGACGTTCTGACTTCAGATGCATCCCAGTTGGCCTCAACCCGGTCAGTTTCTCCCAGTCCGGATGATTACGATATTTTGCCGGAAATTATTTCCAAGGAACCTCTGGCACCTGTAGTGCGCCATGGTGATGACAAGTGGTACGATATTGTTAATTTTTCGGTTCTGGCGCTGATAGCTGCTGAAGAGCTCGGAATTACCTCGAAAAATATAGATCAAATGGCTAAAAGCAAGGATCCCAAAGTCATGAGATTTCTAGGTGTCACGGCAGGTAATGGAAAAGCACTGGGATTAAATGAAAAGTGGGCATATAATATCATCAAACAAATCGGTAACTATGGTGAAATCTTTGAACGCAATGTCGGTGTCAATACTCCCCTTAAACTTGAACGTGGTTTTAATGATCTGTGGACAAGGGGCGGTTTAATGTATGCGCCGCCGTTTAAGTAATTATTCAATTTAAAAAGGGTGCCACTTCCAGTGGCACCCTTTTTTAAATAAGAATTCCAATGTTCTAATCGCGTGATAGCAGCATAGATTTTCGAACCTGGATTTGATGATGATGAAGAACAGCGCAGACACCGTGAACAGCCAGCCATTGAGTAAAGCTACTTTCTGGTATAATCCTCGTATACGATCCATTCTGTATCAGCTGGGCATCTTGGCCATGGTGGGACTGCTGGGATATTATCTTGTTTCCAACACCCAGGCCAACCTTGAAAGACAATCCATTGCCACGGGATTCGGTTTTCTTGAAAAGGAAGCTGCTTTTGAAATCGGTGAATCCTTAATTTCTTATTCAGCAGCAGACAAATACTTACGCGCTTTATTGGTTGGGGTTTTAAATACGCTGCTGGTCTCTTTTATCGGGATTGTCCTAACGGTTATACTCGGCACCTTTATCGGCATTGCTCGATTATCAACAAATTGGCTGGTATCCAGACTGTCGGCTGTCTTTATTGAAGTCTTTCAGGACATACCGATACTGTTGCAGCTTTTCTTCTGGTATGCATTCTTTTATGAAGTACTCCCGTCGCCCAGACAGGCATTGAACCCGTTTACCGGTATTTTCTTGTGTAATCGCGGGCTTGTTTTTGCCATTCCGGAGTTCCATTCTGCACATATATATATGACCGTAACGTTTGTGGCAGGTTGTGTAAGTGTATTTTTTCTGCGTCGCTGGGCGCGAAAGCGACAGGCAAAAACCGGAATGACCTTTCCCGTTTTTCGCATATCCATCGGCATTCTTATCTTGCTTCCCCTTTTGGCCTGGTTGGCGGGGGGAACTCCAACCACAATGAGTGTTCCTGAACTCAAAGGTTTCAATTTTCAAGGCGGGCTTAATGTCAGCCCTGAATTCAGTGCTCTTTTACTGGGTTTAGTACTTTATACGGCCGCCTTTGTTGCTGAAGCCGTCCGCGCCGGTATCCAAGCTGTGAGCAAAGGGCAACGAGAAGCCGCGATGTCCATCGGACTTAAACCCAACCAGGTTCTCAAGCTGGTAATCTTACCCCAGGCTCTCCGGGTAATTATCCCGCCGTTGACCAGTCAGATGCTGAACCTTACCAAGAACAGCTCGTTGGCAGTGGCCATCGGTTATCCCGATTTTGTCTCAGTTGCCGGTACGGCCATCAATCAAACCGGGCAGGCTATTGAAGGCGTGGCCATGATCATGTTGGTTTATATTTTTTTCAGTCTTTCGACGTCTGCATTTATGAACTGGTATAATAAGAAAATGGCCCTTGTGGAAAGATAGATAAATTCATGGAAGCTTACGTTAAAAAAAAACCAGTAGAAGAGTTAAAACCCCCTGTAACGAGCGTGGGCGTCATCGGATGGGTAAGATCTAATTTGTTTAAAGGTTGGTTTAACTCCCTTCTGACCATAATAATAATTTATTGTTTGTGGGTAACCATACCCCCGCTGATTCGCTGGGCATTTATTGACAGCCTTTGGATATCAACAGGGGCGGAATGCCAGCAGAGCGATGGTGCCTGCTGGTCTATTATACCTGCCAATATAAGATTTATCTCTTTCGGATTTTACCCGTATAATCAGCAATGGCGACCATTAGTAGCTATGGTCCTGCTAATTGGCCTGCTGTTTTACAGCCAAAACAGGGCTCACTGGAAGAAATCTTTGGCCTATGCATGGATTTTGGGCCTTTTCCTTATGGGTTTATTGATGAAAGGGGGGCTTTTCGGCTTAAGCCCGGTGGAAACTGCCAATTGGGGGGGACTTCCATTAACACTAACATTGTCGGTTTTCGGTTTAACAGCGGCTTACCCTTTAGGGATTTTATTTGCTTTGGGACGCCGATCTAAAATGCAGGCAATAAAAATGCTATGCGTCATATATATTGAACTCATCCGTGGTGTACCCCTCATTAGTCTACTGTTCATGTCTTCAGTCGTCTTTCCCTTATTTTTACCCGAGGGAATTACCATCAACAAAATTATAAGAGCCCAGGTTGCCATCATCCTTTTTACCGCAGCCTACGTCGCCGAAGTCGTTCGTGGCGGATTGCAGGCTATACCTCGCGGGCAGTATGAGGCTGCAGATTCCATAGGATTAAGCTATTACCTGACCATGCGGTTGGTTATTCTTCCCCAGGCACTAAAAATAGTGATACCGCCGTCAGTGCAGCAACTGATATCGGCCTTTAAAGATACTTCCCTGGTTGTTATCATTGCCCTTTTCGATGTGCTGAGAACCACCCAGACGGTACTAAGCGATCCAGAGTGGATGGGATTTTCAGCCGAAGCCTATATTTTTGTTGCCTTGATTTATTTTGTATGCTGTTTCTTTATGTCTAATTACAGTCGGCGGCTAGAACGTGAGTTGGAAACAGGTCTCTAACGCACAAAA
>CAZQOH010000010.1:0-22316 GCA_964594355.1 uncultured Desulfobacterales bacterium | reverse complement strand
GCTTGCTCCAATGGTTGGTATATTTGATTGTAGGTTGAAAATAAGATGAGAAAAACCGGATGTTAGTCCACAAATTAAGTAAAATAACAGATAGCGAAAATGGCCCAGGCGGTCTTCCACATTGTCGCCGAATATGTAAAGAGACCACATATTGCCAAGAAGATGCCAGAACCCCCCATGCAGAAACATGAAGGAAATAAATGAAAAAAGCTGCTGACCTCCTGAAAAATAGGATGCAATGTGGGGAACAGAATAACGGGCGGGTACAAGGCCATAGATATATATAAAACGTTCCAGACCCGCTCCCTGTCCCAATTCCACAAGATAAAGAATTACGTTGATTCCGATTATAATGTTGTTGATAACCGGATAATTTTCGGAAGGGGTTGTATCACGAACAGGTATCATTTGGCATATTTGATGAATTCGCAAAAAAACGAATTCATCAAGTTTTTGGTGTTAGGTTTTTATTGAATTTTAGGAAACTCCGTCCTCTTGGCGGGATCAGAGTTCATTGGCTCTGTATTGAATCATTTCTATACATCAACCATACTGATCGACATACTAATATCTACACACCTTGCAGAGTGAGTAAGAGCCCCCACAGAAATGATATCCACACCGGTGTCCGCCAGCGGCACAAGGTCGTCTTTTGTAATTCCCCCTGACACTTCAACAATAGCTTTTCCATCGATAAAGTCTGTTGCTTCTTTTATCTGTCTTATGTTCATGTTATCGAGCATTATAACATCAGCACCCGCTTCGACGGCTTCTTTTACACCGGGCATATCAGAAACTTCCACTTCGATTTTCACAAGGTGCGGGACATTCTTTCGTATGCGCTCAACTGCCCTCGCAACACCACCGCATGCAATGATGTGATTATCCTTTATCAGAACACCATCATAAAGCCCCATACGGTGATTATATGCCCCACCAACACGAACAGCGTATTTTTCTAAAACCCGCCATCCCGGTGTAGTCTTACGCGTATCAACAATGCGTATATTTTTCTTCCCAAGCCTCTCTATATATGAACGTACGTATGTTGAGATGCCTGAAAGACGTTGAAGGAAATTTAAGGCCGTGCGTTCTCCCACCAGAAGAGCATGAAGTTTGCCTTCAACTTCCAGAAAAGTTTTGCCCTCTTCTACGGTATCACCATCCTTATACCTGGGTTTAAAGATAACATTCGGATCAAGATATTCAAAAACCTGCCTTACGATGTCAAGTCCTGCAATTACAAAGAGTTCCTTTGCCGTAAATAAACCTGTTCCTTCAAGATTCCGATCAACAAGATTGTCTGATGTAATATCTCCCGATCCAACATCCTCTTTAAGGGCTATTTCAATCAAATCTTTTGTTGAGTGCATGTCTATGAGTCCTGTTCAGTTTCAAGCTCCCTTATTTTTATTAAATTCTTTTGTAACTTCTGTTGCTTTTCAACAAGAATGCTGTTCTTTTCTTTCACTTTATCAACCACCTGAGCAGGAGCTTTATTAAGAAAATCTTCATTAGCCAATTTTCTTGAGACGGTTTTAAGGTCATTTGTTAGTTTTCCGATCTCTTTTTCAAGCCGTTTAGCCTCTTTGTCAAAATCGATTACTCCTCCAAGGGAAACAAAAATCGTAGAGCCGTTTACAATATTAGTAGCCGCCGCCTTTGGTCTTTTTCCTATCTGTTTAACTGAAAGGGTTTTAAGCTTTGCAAGATTAATTATAATATCGCGGTGTTGCTCAATCGTTTTCCTTTCTTCTTCATCCTGCGACTGGACAGAGACATCTAAAAACAAAGAGGGTGAAATCTCCATTTCACCCCTTACGTTTCTGATTCCGGTTATTATTCCCATGATAAGTTCCATTTTCGCTTCAGCGTCATGATCGTATGCCACCTTTGAGACGCCAGAGTCATTTGAAGGAAATGCAGCTTTCATGATGGATCCTTCCGTTTCGGGCAATTTATGCCAAATCTCCTCTGTTACAAAAGGTATAAAGGGATGAAGAAGAATAAGCGTATCATGCATGACATGCCACAGCACCCGCATGGTTTCTTCCTGTTTTTCGGGTCCTTCCTTGCCGTATAAAACCGGTTTTATTGCTTCCAGGTACCAGTCACAAAACTCATGCCATACAAATCTATAGAGCGAGCCGGCGGCATCGTTGAATCTATAAGTATCCAGAGCATCAGCAACAGCCTCTGTAACACGGTAAAGCCTGGCCATTATCCATCTGTCAGGAAGGGAAGATGGTTTGCACCTCAAATTGCATTCTTTTTTTAAATGCATCAGGGCAAAACGGGCTGCGTTCCAGAGCTTATTAATAAAATGTCGGTATCCTTCAACCCGCTTTTCAGACATCTTGATGTCTCTACCCTGGGCGGCAAAAGCAGCTAACGTAAATCGAAAGGAATCCGTTCCATAATTCTCAATAACACTCAAAGGGTCGATTACATTTCCCGTTGACTTGCTCATCTTTTTGCCGTCTTCATCGCGTACCAGAGCGTGTACATAGACGTCTTTAAATGGTACATCTTTCATGAAATGCATACCCATCATCATCATACGGGCTACCCAAAAAAATAGAATGTCAAAACCTGTCACAAGAACGGACGTGGGATAAAATATCTTTAAAAGCTTAGTATCTTCAGGCCATCCCATGGTGGAAAAAGGCCAAAGCGCAGAGCTGAACCACGTGTCAAGGACGTCCGTCTCTTGGACAAGTTTGTCTCCCCCGCAAGCAGGACAGTTTTCAGGCACATCCATGGAAACAACTATTTCTTCGCATTTCTCACAGGTCCAGGCCGGTATCTGATGTCCCCACCATATCTGCCTGGAGATGCACCAGTCTTTTATGTTATTCATCCAGTCAAAATAAGTTTTGGACCATATATGTGGAATGATCTTTGTATTTCCGTTCTTAACCGCATCTATTGCTTTTTCCGCAAGGGGCTTTGCGCTTATAAACCACTGTTTTGAAAGATTCGGTTCAACCACTGTCTTACAACGATAGCAGTGACCGATACTGTGCTTATAAGGCTCAATCTTTTCAAGAAGCTCCTCCTCTTCAAGTGCTTTAATCACAACTTCTCTGCACTCGAAACGATCTAACCCTTTAAATCGTCCCGCCTCAAAAGTCATTTTTCCGTCATCCCCAATAACTTTAATATTCGGCAGACTATGACGGCCTCCTATTTCAAAGTCATTGGGATCATGAGCCGGTGTAATTTTTAATGCCCCTGTTCCGAATGTAATATCGACATATTTATCCTTGATTATGGGAATCGTTCTGTTCATAAGGGGAAGAATCACTTTGTCATTCCCAATGTCGTGATACCGTTCATCGTCCGGATTTACAGCCACAGCGGTATCACCCAACATGGTCTCGGGCCGTGTTGTTGCAACAACCAGACCTCCCGTACCGGCTTCAAAAGGGTACCTGATGTAATATAGATGACCGTTATGCTCTTCGTGCTCTACCTCAAGATCCGCAAGGGCCGTGTGACAACGGTGGCACCAGTTAATAATATAGTTGCCCCGGTAGATAAGGCCGTCATCATAAAGCTGGACAAAAACCTTGCGTACTGCGCGCGACAACCCTTCATCCATGGTAAAGCGTTCCCGCTTCCAGTCACATGAAGCACCAAGACGTTTGAGCTGATTGATAATGGCGCTGCCATATTCCTTCCTCCATTCCCATACAGCCTCAATGAATTTTTCTCTGCCAAGTTGATGGCGATCTGTGCCTTCACTTGTAAGCTTTTTTTCTACCACGTTCTGGGTGGCGATACCAGCATGGTCTGTTCCGGGCATCCAAAGAACATTATCTCCCTGCAATCTTCTATAGCGACAAAGAATATCCTGCATTGTATTATTAAGCGCATGGCCCATGTGAAGAACACCTGTTACATTAGGTGGAGGAATAACAATGGAATAGCTTTTGTTTGTGCTGTCTTCGCTCGCCACAAACAACTCCTCTCTTTCCCAGAAATCATACCACCGTTTTTCCACGTCATGTGGTTCATAGCTTTTATCAAGTAAATCGGAACTCATATAATAATACTCCTCAAATCCCGCGATTTTTTGCAGCCTATTAATATTGATAAACTCGTAAAAAGTCATTCAATATTGAAAAGGGGATTATTCAGATTGCAAAAGTCTATGAATAATCCCCGGTTTTATTGCTATTAATTTTTTTATTTTCTTAGGATATGAACTCTTTTCAACCGCGTTATAACTTTTCATCACCTATTGAATCTTCGAGTAGGCTACTCTTCAATTTATCAATTTCTTTTGTAACTGCTTTTTCAATCACCCTTATAAGAATACCCTCAAACTTTTCAGAAAAAATTTTATTGATAACACGCTCTAAGGTCGTTTCAACTATATCAAGAGGTATGGAAAGAGGTTCTGGTTCATCAAAAGCTTTTGTGGATTCTAAGTCAAGACCTACTTCTTCAAAAGGTTGTTTTTCTCCCTCGCCAGTATCAGGCAAGTCTTCTGAAATATCCGTCTCCGGCCCTAAGTTCATCCCTAATGAATCAATTAAGCCATTATCCATATCGAGAGAATCATCAAGTTCTACCGATTTTTCTAAAATATCATCTGTCAGAATTCCTAAATCATCAGATGCATCCGCGGGTTCTGTAACTTCTTCATCTTCTATTGTCATTTCATCGACAGCTTCTGCAGGTTCGATTATCTCTTCTTCTTCAGGAGCGGGTTCGCTAATAGTATCTACAAGTTCTTTGATCATTTCTTCTGAAGTTGCCTCTGCAACTTCTGCTATTTCGGAAACCTCTTCATCTTCTGCAACATCTTCATCTTCTGCAACTGCTTCATCTTCTGCAACTGCTTCATCTTCTGCAACTGCTTCATCGACGGTTTCTTCAGATTCGATTATCTCTTCTTCTTCCGCAGGAAGTTCATCGCCAGCATCTGTAAGATCAATGATCTCTTCGTCTTCAGGAGTTTCACTGGCCTCATCAGTAAGTTCGATAATCTCTTCCTCTTCTGCAGGGAGTTCAGCAGCTTCATCAATAAGGTCAATAATCTCTTCGTCTTCTGTGGGAGCTTCACTGACAGCATCAGCAAGTTCGATTATTTCCTCATCTTCTTCTGTGGGAGATTCATTGACAACGTCCGTCAGTTCAATAATTTCTTCATTTTCCGGTGGATCTGTCCCTTCATTAATCTTGCTGTGATTATTTTCGTCTTCCATACGACTTTTATCTCCCAAAAAATATCATGCATCATTCCCAAGATTATATACAAACTCCTAATTAAATGTGAAATTTATCATGTGAAATGCTTTGTGTCAAGATATTTACTTTTTCTTTACTTTTTCTTATTTTCATATTAACCCAGGTACCATGCGGTATTTTTTTATCGATCATGAAAAAGCAACTAATCCAGCACCCGTCATTTGTGGTACCGATGCAAAACATATTAAAAATGTGTTGCGTCTGAAACCTGGAGATAAGATTGGACTTTTTGATGGAACAGGTTTTGAATACGAAGCCAGGATATTAGCTATATCTCCTGGTGGTGTTGAAGTATCGATAATTAAAAGTTTTTCTTCAACATCCGAATCACCAGTTCAAATTATAATGGCCCAGGCCTTATTAAAAGACAGAAAAATGGACAACCTTGTCAGGCAGCTTACCGAACTTGGGATAACGAGATGGATACCCTTTTTTGCACAGCGATCCATACCCAGACCGGACGAAAAACGTCTTTTAACACGAAAAAAAAGGTGGAAAAAAATCGCTCAAGAGGCCGTCAAACAATGTAAACGGGGTCGCAAAACAGAAATTGATTCAATAGTATCTTATAAAGAAATGTTGAATCTTGGGAAAGAGTGTGATCTAAAGGTTGCTTTCTGGGAAAATGAGAAAAATTCTATCGATTTCGTACTTTCCCCGTCGGTCCAAAAAGAAGTTAACAAAATTTTTGTCATAATAGGACCGGAGGGAGGGCTTACAAAGACAGAGATTGATAGAGCCAAAGCTTGTGGATTTGTTACCGCCGGCCTTGGTCCCCGTACTTTGCGGGCTGAAACAGCTACAATTGCAGCATGTAGCATATTACAACATCTTTTTGGCGATATGGGCCAAAAAAAATCTTGACAAATATTTTAGTTTTTACATAATTAAACAATCTTTTTTAAAAGGTTTCTTAGCCGAGGTAGCTCAGTCGGTAGAGCAGGGGACTGAAAATCCCCGTGTCGGCAGTTCAATTCTGTCCCTCGGCACCAATAATATAAAGGATTTACAGATTTAGCTGTAAATCCTTTTTTCTTTTTATAGTGTTTGTCAAAATAACGTTCCGTTTCAAAGAATGTATGCAGCGTCTGAGCTTCCGAGCTAATCAATTTGGGGACATTTGATTAAGCGTTCTTGGCGAAGCGGAGCGTAAAAATTGAAGCTGTTTGAGTCCCGAGCGTAGCGAGGTCGAGTTCTTTAATTTTAGCGCAGCGAGCCGTAGAACGCTTCAAATTGTACCCACGATTAGCTCGGAAGTTCAGACGCTGGTCAATCGAAACATATTTATGACAACCGGTATAAGTCCTTCTGTCTCCCTCATATTTTATTTTATTCAAATTGCCAAAAGAGCACCTGGTTTTAAATCAACCTGTATTGTTGTTTACAGTGATAAATATTTTAGTGTCTTCGATTTGAATATTTTAAACAAATATCTGTCTTAGACCTTAAAGATCAACAATATTTCTTATAAAAACATCCTGTTATAGTCTCAATAGGAATAATATCCAAGGATTTTCACTTGACAGAACATGATATCTGATGTATCAATGCTTCTTGCAATAGTGAGACTCCTTTTCCGATAATGAAGCAGTAAGAAGTCATTCGATGCTTCGCCACGAGTACAAAAAATGTGATAGCACCACGACATAAATAGACTATAAATTGGAAAATAATTCAAACAAAATAAATACAGTTAATGATACACTGAATACAAAATCTTTGCGGGAACAGGTTTACGAATATCTGCGAAATGCAATGAACAATGGAAAACTTCTCCCAGGCTCCTCAATTAACCCAAGTCAAATGAGCCAGCAGTTGGGCATCAGCAAAACGCCTTTGCGAGATGCCCTTATACAGCTTGAGACTGAAGGATTCGTTACCATATTGCCTCGACGCGGTGTTATTGTTAACAAGATCACCCTTCAAGACGTAAAAAGTTTTTACGAAATTGCGGGGGCACTGGAAGCCGCTGTCGTCGTATCTGTTTTTCATGAGCTAAACTCATCTCGTATTGAAAAAATGAAGCAGTTCAATTCCGAGATGATGACTGCCATTACGTGCGAGGATTTTGATACTTACTATAAGAAGAACCTCTACTTTCATAATGTATTTCTTGAATTATCCGATAATGAAGCATTGCTAAGACTTGTCATGCCCATCAAGCAACGTCTTTATGATTTTCCAAGATTGGGTTATATCAAAGAGTGGGAATTAAATAACTGCAATGAGCATCAGCAGTTCATTGAATTGATTGAGAAGGATGATTGTAACGGTGCTGCAAGCATTATGAGAGATGTGCACTGGTCCTTTAGCGTGCAGGAAAAATATATCAGGCAGTTTTATTCCCCTATTAATGATAAAGAAGAAACTAAGTTTAAATCCCTTATTTAATTTTAACAACAAAAACACATGATTTCGACTGTCACTAAGTGGTATAGATAGGAGCAAAAACAACTTTCTTCACTTCTATTCACACGCCGGTATTTTTATCATTGAATAATTACATTTTTTTGTTGACATTTTAAAAAATCTGATGTATCAGATATCAGCTGTCGTATATAACCCATTGTTTTCATTAAAACACTTAAATGCAAAGGAGGATTTAAAATGAAAAAAAGATCTAAAATTATCTGCTTTGTTTTGGCAATTTCCATGGTTTTGTTGACAGCGGGTCTTAGCAATGTTCTGGCCGCAGGCAAACTGAAGGAAATCACGGTGGCCTATTTCCTGGAATGGCCCACTGCGAACCAGGTCGCCCAGGTAGAGAAATGGTACGATAAGGAGATGGGCGTGAAGGTCAATTGGGTTGCCTTTCCCAATGGTAACGAAATGACTCGCGCGATGAAGTCCGGAGATGTGCAGATCGCCTACTCGCAGGGCTTGATACCGTACGTGGTCGCGGTCAGCGCGGGTGTGCCGCTCCAGCTCGTCGGGGTGGCGGTGTCGTATTCCGAGAATGACAACTGTGTTGTCCACAAGGACGCCGGCGTTTCCAAGTACAACGCGCACCATACACTCATTGGTAAAAAAATTGCGACGCCCATCGGTAATGTCACTCACTACAAGCTGCTGCGTACCCTGGAATATTTGGGCGTTGACGTCAGCAAGGTGAACATAGTGAAGATGGATGGTGCTCCGGGTGCAGCCGCTCTGTCGAAACACAGGGTAGACATGGCTTGCGCTTTTGGCGGACCACTGACACGGATGAAAGAGGTTGGTTACGTGCTGATGTCGGGGAAGGAGCAGGAGGAGTTCGGCCTCCTGACTTTTGATGTGATCTCCGCGACCAAGGAATTCGCCGAGGATCACCCCGATCTCCTGACAAAGTTCATGCAAGTGACCGAAGATGCCAACCGCGCTTACGCCAAAAATCCGGCGTATGCACAACCAATTATCGCCAAAGCGGCCGGTATGAAGCTGGAGGATTCAAACGCTTTCTTGGAAAAATTCAGCTTTCCCTCTAAAGAGGAACAGTTGTCCGAAGCCTGGTTTGCCGGCACAGTGCAGGCCTTCTGTAAGGGGGCCGCAGACTTCTTCGTCAAGCAAAAAGTGCTCCCCAAGGCGCTTAACGACTACAGCCCCTATATCGACGACAGCTTCTTGAAGAAAGTAAAGTAAAGCTCTTAAGGCGCGGTCTTCTCGCCGCGCCTTCTTCTATTTTTCCCGGGAGGTAATCAATCAATGACCGAACTCGCTGTCAATCATGTCTCCATGCGCTTTGCGCTACCGGGAGGCGGTGGAGTACAGGCGCTCAAAGACATCTCATTTACCCTCGCAGGCGGTGAAATCCTTACGGTGCTGGGCCCATCGGGATGCGGAAAAACGACGTTGCTGAATATTATCGGAGGATTTCTTGCGCCTACGGAGGGGAATTTGACACTCAACGACATGCCGATCGAAGGACCGGGCGCAGAGCGTCTCATGGTGTTCCAGGACGGCGCCCTGTTCGAGTGGCTGTCGGTCGAAAAGAATATCTCTTTCGGCCCGGACATGAGGGGCGCACCAAAAGCGGAAACGGAAAAAGTCGTATCCGATCTTCTGGAGACAGTTGGCCTGCAAGGGTTCGGCGACAAGGCGGTTTACGAGCTTTCCGGCGGCATGCAGCAACGCGTCGCTCTGGCCCGCTGTCTTGCCAATGATCCGGAACTGATCCTGATGGATGAACCGCTCGGCGCGCTCGACGCGCTGACCCGCGAAAAGATGCAGGGACTGATCCTCAAGCTCTGGAAGGAAACCGGAAAAACCATCCTCCTCATCACACACGCCGTGGAGGAGGCGCTGTTCCTTGGCGAGCGTCTGTTTGTCATGGCTCCGCGACCGGGGCGTATTGTAAAGGAATATCGTCTGCCATTTGCAGAACGGGGCCTGGAAGAGGACCCACGAGATATCAAGGCATCGTCTGAGTTCATCAAAAAACGCGAAGAGATTCTTTCAATGATCTGGGAGATGGAAGAGGAGATCATGGGACGTCAGTAAGAGAACCCTTAAGGAGACACGATATGTCAAAAAATAACAAGGCCCCATCTGGCCTCGCGATATGGCTGGGCCTGGCGGAAAGCAGCTTTCAGAAACAGAAGACGGTCCGCTTCGGCGACGCATCGATGGTGACCGGCGGGCGCTTTTGGAGCATCCTGACACTGTTTGTCCTTGCCGTGCTCTGGACCCTGTCCGGTGTGTATAAATGGACAGACCCGATCTTTTGGCCTTCTCCGGGAGCCGTCGCGGGGCAATTTGCTACGACCGCAACCGAAGGATACCGGTATTTCACGCTGTGGCAACATACCGGGTACAGTGTGTTCCGTGTTATAACCGGTGTGTTTTTCGGATGCCTGGTCGGCATTCCCCTCGGGTTCGCGATGGGGCTATCGACAGTGTTGCGAGGGCTTTTTGACCCGATCGTCGAGTTCATGCGTCCTATTCCACCGCTCGCCCTGATTCCCCTGGTGGTTCTATGGTTTGGAATCGGGGAGGAAGCGAAAATTATACTACTTTTTTTAACTGCCGTCTTTATCATGACAATTGCGGCGCGGGCGGGTGTTTCAAGCGTGAAAATCTCGAAGGTTCACGCGGCGTATTCGCTCGGCGCCACGAAATGGCAGGTCCTGCGTTATGTGATTTTGCCTAATGCACTGCCGGAAATCTTCACCGGCGTGCGCACAGCCATGGGTGTTTGTTGGGCAACGGTTATCGCAGCCGAGCTCGTGGCCGCGAATGTCGGCATCGGCTTCATGATCATGTGTGCGGCGAACTTCTTATCGTCTGACCTCGTGGTGATGGGCATTATCATCATCGGGGTCATCGGATTCGCCATTGAAATAGTGATGCGCTCGCTGGAAACCAAACTGATCCCGTGGAAGGGCAAGGGTTAAAGATCGCGGGATGCTTTAGTTAA
The DNA here is from genome assembly GCA_964594355.1 of uncultured Desulfobacterales bacterium. Taxonomy (GTDB): domain Bacteria; phylum Desulfobacterota; class Desulfobacteria; order Desulfobacterales; family JAUVVS01; genus JAUVVS01. The sequence goes on along the minus strand of CAZQOH010000010.1, from coordinate 11,665 downwards.
AGGAAAAAATTTCGACATTCGAAATCCCTTGTTCATTATTCTAAATTCATGTAGGGAGGTATACCATTGGAGAAGCAAGTTGTAAACACAGACCAGGCGCCGGCGGCTATAGGCCCTTACTCTCAAGCATTAAAGGTCGGAGAAATGGTTTTTGTTTCCGGGCAGATCCCCATCGATCCGGCAACAGGCGACATAGTTCAAGGAGATATTAAAGCTCAGACAAGACAAGTCTTGACGAATTTAAATGCCGTCCTGGCAGCCGCAGGTTCTTCCCTGGAAAGGACAGTGAAGACTACAGTATATATCACCAATATGGATGAGTTTTCTCAGGTAAACGAAGTTTACAGTGAATTTTTCAAGGATCAACCTCCGGCCAGGGCCTGCGTGGAAGTGTCCCGACTGCCCAAAGGAGTGGCAGTTGAGATCGATGCCATTGCCATATTTTAAAAGCGCGAGATGTCAGATAAATACAGCTCGAAGCAATCCTGCAACAGAAAGTATCATCAATAGAATCAACACATTGCGGCGAAAGGATGTCTCATCGACGTTAATAAACAATCTACTCCCGACAACTATACCAATCAATAGCGGAAGAAGGCAGAACGCGCTTGTTGTCAATGTTTTCAGTGTTATCAGACCTTGAATTGCGGCCATTGTCAGAGTCATAGTATCTATTCCCAGGAAAAATGCAATGATCGAGGCGCGGGAAACCGTTACACCCGCCGGTGATGACAAGTAAAAAAGAATCACCGGCGGGCCACCTATCGCGGCCCCACCGTTTAACATTCCGCACGCCACGCCGGTTGTAAGGATTAGAGGACTACCCGGCATTCGCTTCCATGCAAAGTCCCACATGAGTAAAAACGCAGCAACCAGCACCAACAAAGAGATGGAGAATCGCATTGGAGCCGGCGGCAAGGTGGCAAGCAGATATACACCGAAGGGCGTCCCCACAAGGGCCCCGGCGAGCAGCCATCGCAGAGAGAACCAGTCTATATTCCTCCATACCTGTGGCAACAATTTTATGCTTGCCAGTACCTCTAGAATGAGCACAACGGGAACAACCTGAGAAGGCGGGAGCACAAGCGACATGCTGGTAACAGCCACCATTGCGAAGCCAAAGCCACTGTATCCCCGAATGACACCAGCCACGAACACTGCGGTTATCGAGACAATCAACGATAAGAGATCGAGATACAACAAGCTCAAGGCCGCCCTCTTCCCCATGAAAAGAATTTTAGATTGCGGATTGCGGATTGCGAATTGGAAGAATCGCCTCCCATATTAATCTTACTCCCGATGTGAATACTTACCTTTTCTTCTTCCTGGGTTGTTTCATTTTTCTTGGTTACATCTTTTTTTTTACCGGGTTTAGTTCCCCGCCAGCTAAGGGTAGGCTTAATAAGACTATTGATAAAATGGCGGGCAAAATGGATTTTTTCATTCAGATAAAGGTCTAACGATTTTGCTGCTTTTCTAAGAAAAATAAATGAATATATTTCGAATCCAGATATTTTTCATCAACTTCACCATATTCACTTTCAATTTCGCTAAAAAGATTCTCCAATGTTTGTCCCAAGCGTCGGGTTATTTCGTAATCAATAAGACCTGTTTTATCTGAAAGCCATTTTAAAAAAGATTCTTTCATGGAATTACGTACTTTGCGAGGCTTCTCTTCTCCTGCCCACAAATCATTGAAAAAGCGCTTGAATTCATCAAGGGATAAAGGAATCAGTTCTTCCGAATCATTTGATTCCTCAGACAGGCCAAGATGATGTCTGACCCAGAGAGTCAAAATAAAATTTTTGTAAGTAACAAAGCCATGAGACTGGGTTTTAGGCTTAAGCATAATCAAGGATAGAAGATCGTCGAAGAATATTATTTCATTTAATATTTTTTCAGTCTTATTTATGTCTTCAAAAGAATTAAATTCCCTATAAAGAACACCTGTTTTATAGTTATCGAAAAACAACGGTCGTTTTATCAATAGCCCTCCAAGCACACCTAGCCAATCTTCACCCCAGAAACTTAACGGCAACCGCATTTTTGCAAACCAGCTTTTTTTTCGCCACTTTTCAGCTTTTCTTTTAAGCTTTATGGCCATTCCGTAACCGACCCTGAAGATTTGAGAAAGTGGATATTTCTGTATTAGTGCCGCCGAGCGGCCAGTGTCGACTTTCCCTTTGCCTTCTAATAACCTTTTAAGACCGATATTTATATACCCACATGCCTTTTTGACAATTTTGTATAATTCCTCGCGATTCTTTACTATTTCTTTATCTGCGGCAATAATCTGGTTGCAAAGACCGGCAAACTCCGCTTCTATTTGTTCCAGAACATCCTCAATATTTATCAATTTTAATGACCGGGTGAATCTATTGTCTTCTTTGAGCATATCGGCAGGATAAAACGGAACGGGAACAGGCGCTGTTTGCCCGGTAACTTTGTAAATGCTTTTTACATTTAGTCTTTGAAAATCATCAGGATATAAAGGCTGATAAATTCCGATTGCCTCATGGAATGGCAAAAATCCCTTTTCCGCCAACCGAACATTTCGCAATCGATAGGCTTCCTCCTCAGCTTCTGCAGGGATAATGCTCGATGCTTCTAATAAAACCTGTTGATATTTTATGTGGTCATAGTCTGAAAGATGCTTTAAGAATTGTGAAATAAAATTTTTGTCAGGGTCTTTTTTGATGTCTTTCGGTTGATTAGGCAATCGGTCAATGTTAAACCGAACATAAAAGGTGTCGTCATGTGTAAAAAAGTCCTGACCAAAAACTGAAGGATCTTGATCATGCTCCCTTATCCTTACTTCGATGTTCTTAAATAGATAGTATTCGATGAATTTGGTTTTTTCACTGAGAAACCATCTTATCAAACGGTTTGGGTCCGCTTTAAGAAGCAGATTAAGCCATTTTGAAATAGATCTAACATTAATTCGATCCCTTTCCCATATTTCTAAATCGAGAATATATTCCCACTGCCTGTTAGATGCCAGGGATAAAAGTTGTAGAGCATCTTCAGGCCCTATGTCATGTATCAGAAAATAAAGGTCTTCTTCTGGAAATGAGTGAACAAGTGTTGCAGGTTGATCGGCACTCAGGATACGTTCCATTGTCTTTTTAGAGGCAAATACAAGGATCTCTTTTCTTTCCTTGTTTAGGTCCTTAATTCGCTCTATAGTTTTTTTAATCTGGATGTCTTTATTCATTATTTGTGATAATATACTTTAATTGTTGCCTGAATAAAAGCTTATTGAGAGGTAATTAAAATAAAAATGGATTTGGAGAAAAGAGCATACGGATATTTTTGAGGCTTTCAGATAAATCGAAAAAAGATAAATTCATTTCCGTCTTGCGGGATTTGGTGTTTGGTATTTTGTATTTTGTTTGAGACCATCATATCTTATAGATTATACGTTTTTCGGTAATAATTATATCTACATACCTATTGTGCGGTTCCATCGGTACCAGTGGAACTATTTGATTTTCAAAGGATAAAGCCACTTTTCTTGTGGTGATCGGCAGACTTGGAATAAGCTTGTCATAATATCCTTTACCTGATCCAATTCTTCCTCCCTTTTCATCAAATGCGATTCCTGGAATTATTGCGATATCGATAGATTTAATAGGTACAGTCATACAGCGGTTTGAATCAGGTTCCAGAGCACTCTTTGGGCCGGATATTAGATCAGTATCAACATTATCGATCTTTAACAATTTGATTTCAAAAGTTTCACTATTAAAGGTTGGAAGAACAACAATTTTGTTATAGTCATAACACCTTTTGATGATATTTATTGTTTTAACTTCGTTGCTTCGATTTATATAAAGTAAAGCAATCTTTGACTCAAGAAAGTTGGCAAATTCAAAAAGACGGTCTTCCAGTCTCTTGGTTTTTTTTAATAATTCGCTTTCTGAAAGTGAGCTAAGAATTGTTGTTATATTATCGCCTATTTCACGTTTGCTTTCTTTAATTTCCTCCATATATGATCTCCTAAGCATATATCCACCTTTATTTTTCTTGCAGATTATTAAAAGATGATCACGAAAACACCCCAGTACGACAGTTTCTACCTACGGGGCAGGGGAAAGATTGAAAATGCGAAAAAATATATTTTTTGTATCTTTGTATTTTCAAATTTTCGTGATATAATACTTTTTTTATTGCTTACTTATCAATGTTAACACTCTCCCGTAAAAAGGTCGCTTTTTTGACTTTTTACGAGACCATCAAATCTTATTATACATAATTGCTAACCAAAGTCAACTTCCAAAAATCATTGACTAAATAACCGGTTAATGATATCGGGTATTCTTTACATTTTCAGTCCACCACCGACCTTTTGCGGATTCCGTGTCTTTCAGTGGTGAACTATTGTTAATATAGATTTCTTGAAATATAGGGATTATTGTGCTGGAAATCAAGTTTTTGAGACAAAATTTACCTGATGTTAAAAAAGCGCTGTCGACTCGAGGCGAAAAAACAGACTTTGAAGCTTTTATAAATTGTGATGCAAGCCGCAGGGATACTCTTCTTGAAATTGAAGAACTGAGGCATCGCCGTAATGTGGTTTCTGAACAGATTGCAAATATGAAAAAAGAGGGTGAAAATGCAAATAGTCTTGTAATAGAGATGCGCGAAGTTTCGGCAAGAATAAAGGTATTGGACAAATCTTTGTCGGAAAACGAAAAAAAATTAAAGGACATGCTTTTAGATTTGCCGAATATACCCCACACATCGGTCCCTGTTGGAAAGGACAGTTCTGATAACCCTGTTATTAAACATGTAGGTAAGCCCCCGGAGTTTAAATTCAAGCCAAAACACCATTGGACTTTGGGCGAGAAATTAAAGATACTCGATTTTGAACGAGCCTCTAAAATTGCAGGCGCTCGCTTTCCACTCTATTTTGGTGCAGGTGCCAGACTTGAGCGGGCATTGATAAATTTTATGCTGGATGTTCAAACAAAAGAGCATGATTATAAGGAAGTGCTTCCACCATTTATTGTGAATAGACATAGCATGGCCAATACCGGACAGCTCCCAAAGTTCGAAGAAGATCTTTTCAAGATAGAAGGCTGGGAGTATTTTATGATTCCCACCGCTGAAGTCCCGGTCACCAATATACATCAGGGTGAAATCTTGAATGAAGATCAACTGCCGATTCTGTATGCTGCATATACCCCCTGCTTTCGCAGCGAAGCAGGTTCTTATGGCAAGGATACAAGGGGATTGATCAGGCAGCACCAGTTCAATAAGGTGGAGCTGGTAAAGTTCACCAGACCCGAAACCTCTTATGATGAACTCGAAAAACTTTTAGAAGATGCGGAAACAATTTTAAAAATCCTGGAACTATCGTATCAGGTTATTGAGCTTTGTACTGGAGATCTTGGCTTTTCCGCAGCAAAGACCTATGATATTGAAATCTGGATGCCGGCCCAGGGTGTTTACAGAGAAATTTCTTCATGCAGCAATTTCGAAAGCTTCCAAGCCAGACGTGCCGATATCAGATTCAGAAGAAAAGGAAAAAAAGGAACAGAACTTGTCCATACATTAAACGGGTCAGGCCTGGCTGTGGGTCGGACGTTCGCGGCCATTCTTGAAAATTATCAACAGGCCGACGGATCTGTGATTTTACCTGAAGCCTTGAGACATTATATGGGAGGTATGGAAATAATAGAGCCTTGAAACTTAAAGATTTTCCAAAAGAGATTCGGCAATATATTATTCCAGATCATAAAGGCAAGCTTGTTTATCGTTGTTTGAGCTGTGGGTCGGAGTACGATATTGAAAAATTGCTGTATACGTGCCCCGATTGCGGCCAAGTGCTGCTCATCTATGACCTTAATTTCGACAGATTGAAGGAAATTCCCGGAAAGACATGGCAAAAAATCTTCAATTATCGCAAGATGCTTACAATTCCGGCCCTAAAGGGTATTTATATATATCATGAATTTATTGGCCCGACTATACCGCTGGAAACAGTAGTTTATCTTGGAGAGGGACATACGCCTGTAATAGAAGCAAATTCTTTTTTGCAAGAAAAGGTGGGAGTCAGGTTTTACTTTAAAAACGATGGTCAGAATCCAAGCGCTTCTTTTAAGGATCGTGGTATGGCAAGCGCTTTGAGCTATATCCATTTTCTAGTCCAAAAAGAGTATGTTTCAGATGTATTGGCCATATGCGCATCCACTGGAGACACATCCGCATCAGCAGCACTATATGCTTCCTTTCTTCAACCTCATGTTAAATCCGCTGTCATTCTTCCACATAAGAAAGTAACACCACAGCAACTTTCTCAGCCATTAGGAAGCGGAGCTAAAGTTTTTGAAATTCCGGGTGTATTTGACGACTGCATGAAGATTGTAGAAGTCATGTCGGATAGTTACAACGTGGCCCTATTAAACTCTAAGAATGCCTGGCGGATTCTGGGACAGGAGTCATATTCATACGAGATTGCACAGGATTTTGAATATGATATGAACAACAAGGTTGTTGTTGTTCCAATTGGCAATGCGGGAAATATTACTGCTGTTATGAGCGGATTTTTAAAGTTTTATGAAACAGGCGTTATAAAAGATCTTCCAAAAATTATCGGTGTACAATCGAAACATGCCAATCCTGTTTACCGCTATTACTTGGAACCGGATCTTAGTAAACGAAAGTTTATTCCGGTAACAGTAAAGCCGAGCGTGGCACAGGCAGCCATGATCGGTAATCCCGTATCCATGCCGAGAGTAATCCATATCGTGGATCTTTATAACAGCATGGCCGGCAAACAGAAAATCTTCTTTATAGAGGTTACCGAGCAGGCCATAATGGATTGGGAGCTTTTGGCAAATCGTAATGGGCACATTGCCTGTACTCATGGAGGTGAATCTCTTGCCGGTCTTGTGGCAGCTCAAAAACTGGGGCTTATTGAAATAAATGATACTGCCGTACTTGATTCAACAGCGCATACACTCAAATTCTCGGGTTTCCAGGAGATGTATTTTGAAAATAAGTTTCCCGCAGAATTTAAAATTTCTCCTAACACGAATTTTGTCAATTCTCCTATTTTTATCCATCCAAAAGATCTTGAAAAAGTTCCAGCTCCTGGAAAACCATTAAAAGGGAATGATTTTCACCTATTTGTCAATCGTATATCAGAGGAAATCGCAAAGGAATTGAATCTTAAGAAGGTGCGGAAGGAATGAAATCACTGGGATCACATATATGGCTGACTATATTAATATTATTAGTCCTTTTAGTGGACCATATTAGACCCCTTCCTGTATACAGTGCCATATTATATAAAAGCTATGTTGTGCAATATGATCGAGGGTGGGATATTTTATGTGAACCCTATATTGTCCAAAAAAATGATTGGGTTAGTAAACTTTTTAGACAGAAGGGGGAAATTGCGCAAAAAGATTATCCAAAATTTATCAGTATATTTAGACGATTAAATCCCTATATTCGTAATATAGACCTTATACGCCCCGGTCAGTATATTCTGATTCCTTTAAAAAGATTAAAAAAGGGCGATTTGCCGGGACAAGCTTCAGGGATTGTTACAATTCCATTTGTTACCATTTCTAAAATTACCGAAATCCTAAATACCCATTCAACAAAATATAAAGCTAAAAAAGGAGACTGTGTGTCGATTCTCATCGCACGCAGATTCGGGGCATACGGAACAGAATCTTATAAAAAGGGGCTTGAATTATTTAAATTTATTAATCCGGCTATTGCTGATCCGAATTTCATTTACACAGGCCAAATAATCAATATCCCCGATGCATCTCTTCGAAAACAGCCATGGTATTATTCCCTTTTTGATAGTTTAGGTAATACTAAGAGAGATGTGGGGCCAAAATATCAACCTGTTGCCTCAAAAGATCAACTAATTGCCTCAGAAATTCAAAGATTTAAAATAGAATCTCCCTTTTTGAAGACTGCTTCTATATTAAATGCAAAACTTTTAGATAAAGGAACTTACTACTTTCCCGGAAAAAAAGAAGAGAAATTTGAACTCGATCTTTCCAAGTTTCCCATGCTCGAGTTCAAAGATGGAACCATGATAATTTTTCCCAGAGAGGGTCAAATTAAAGGACCTGATCTGAGTGTGTTAAAATCATTCTGGAGCGACGTGAATATTGTTTCAATTGCACCGGATGCCTCTATGGAACAGATACTTGATTCTATCTTTAACGTAATCAAAAAAGAGCCATATGTGAACCGGCTATCATTTTCAGATCATGGTGTTAAGACGGTAGTCAGTGCCAGATGGATAACCGACAAACCTTATACGACTGAAAAGAAGAAACGTCACGTTTGCATAACTTTGATTGAAGATTTGAGTGAGCGCACCCAGGAATCAATTTCTCGCTATATGGATCAACATAGTATATCAATCATAGATATACTTGTGGATAATAATGAGACAAAGCAGAAACCGGAAATTATAGAGCAAGAAAATCACATTGCTGAAAATGTGATCTCTATTAACCCTACAAATCGCAAAGCTTTTGTTAATGATTTGGTAACGGCCATCGGTTTTAACTATGCAAAAAATATTAAAATTACATTCCCCTATGCCGGGATTCAGGTTGAAGCGACATCCAATCTGGTAACAACTAAAGATGGCAGCCGCTTACTTATAGACTTTGAAGATCTGTATGGCGATGCTATAACTTCCATACAAAAGACGGGTTTTGATATTGTACAGGTAAAAAAGAAAGACAATCCATACACTATTATACAAAATCTTTTAACCGGAATAGGTGTTTCTTATACGAATGATCCGACATTCTTTGCAGCAAAAAGACCGGTTACCTATAATACAGCTTTAACCATACACGGTTTTCTGGTTACAAATACAGGAAAAATGCTCCTTGCGGCTTCTCCTCTTCATGAGAGGGTAATACAATTTTTAAAAAATGAGGGAGTAAGGATCATTATAATTGGTACCGGCAAGACGGGAACAAATTGAATATCGCTTGAATTGAATATTTTCGATTGAATATTTAATATTTAAGGAATTCTGCCAATTATATAAAAAGATAGAGCGAAGCGGCTTCCACAAATCTTCAATCTTCAATATTCAATATTCAATTGCAAGGGCGAAGCGACTTCCACAAATCTTCAATTAAGGTACTAAAGAGGTAAAAAGATATGAAAAATAACAAGCTTTTATGGACGGTATGGGTGCTTTTAATATTTAGTGTTGTTTCATGCGCTACAAATCTGGAACAGCGAAAGAGACAATCAGAAGCAACAAGAAATCTTGGTGAAGCTTACATGGTGCAGGGTGATTATACATCAGCCCTAAGAGAACTTCTAAAGGCGGAAAAGCTTTATTCTAATGATCCTTATCTTCAAAACGACCTGGGTCTTACCTACATGGCAAAGAAAAAGCTAGATCTTGCAATTCAACACTTTAAGGAAGCTGTGAAAATAAAACCCGATTATGCTCCTGCAAAAAATAATCTGGGAACAGCATATCTTGCAAAAAAAGAATGGGATACTGCTATTAAATATTTCAACGATGTTACAGGTGACCTCCTCTATGCCACGCCCCATTACCCCCTTGCTAACTTGGGGTGGGCCTATTATAATAAAAAAGAGTATATTCTCGCGGAAAAAAGTTATCTTGATTCCCTTATAATAGAACCCAGATTTATTGTTGCCTTGCGGGGTCTTGGCCAAACATATATTGCAATGGGAAGGATTCCTGAGGCCGTAAAAACGCTTGAAAAAGCGGTGAAGAATTCGCCGAGGTTTACTGCATTGTATTTTGATCTTGGCAGGGCCTACACTTTGTCGGGCAATTATAAAAAAGCACTTAACGCTTATAACAAAGTTATGGAACTTGCTCCGGACAGCGATATTGCCCTGGAAGCAAAAGAAGAGGCCAAAAAGATAAAAAACTAAAGAATAAGAACTGATTAGCCCTTAATAATCAATTCCACAGACTCCATCGTCCACCATAGTGTCCGTACAAAGGAGTACGGTCTCATAAAAATTATCGACCCCGCCTGATTCTGCTGTTACTCTTACTCTAATATTTTCGGCATGCGGCTGTGGATAAATCATAACTGCTGTGGCCACGCCATTCAACGTTTCAACACTGCCTTTTATTACGCAACTACCGATGGGATCTATAACATTGTTTCCGTTTCTGTCTTCACCAAGATCCAGGATACCGTTTCCGTTAGCATCCTCTGTTGTTGCATATTCTGGACTCAAAAGAGTTCCTACCGTACCGTTGAGATTCACGTCATCGGTAAACCAGGTATCACCTAAACCGGCAATCAGTATAACAGGATTGACAGGATCAGCAGTATAATAGGTAGCACAGGTTATGGAGTCTCCATTCGAGTCCCAGCAGTCGAGTGTCTCGTCATTATCTCTATCCTCATCAAATTCAACAGATATAACAGAAAAATTGACTTTAGTACTGTCAGGAACCGGATTGCCGGTGACATCGGTGGCTACGGCACTGACATCGACTTCCAAACTACCTCCCACTGGTGTTAGTTCATGCAAACTCTGGCCCACTGAAATTTTAGCCACCGGTCCTGCAATGGTCAAATCAGCCAAACCCAAGCTTCCTGTGAAATCGGCTTCGGTGTTTGCCTCTATTTCAACGCCTCCAATCGTGCTTGGCAGCGAACCTGCATAGAATTGAACGGTGGTAGTGCCAATGGAGTCTGTAGTTTTAAGTGCTTCGGAAAGATATTCGCCGCCAGACGGGCCATTATTAATGCGAAAATATATTGTCTGGCTTCCTGCAGGTTGATCATCGGCATCATATACATTGGCCTCGATAGTGGTTTCGCCGTCAACAGTAGAAATTATACCAGGATTCGCAGATAGGACAATTTTGCTCGCACTACCTCCGGTAATTGTAACCTTAGTTGATGCAGTAAGATCAACACTAGAAACAGTCACACTGGCACCTATGGTGGCCACTCCGGCTATACTGCCAGCGGTCAATGTTGTTGAGGCTGTACCATCAGCGGCAGTCACACTTGGGTTGAGCTTAAAGATCCCAATGTTGTACTGAAGGTAACCGTTTGTCCGGAAATATCACTCCCGCTAAGTGTTGCCGTAATCGTTGAACTATTGGTAACTCTAATTGTTGATAAACTGGAGGCAAGTGTGAATAGATTCGTGGTAAAATCAATTTCGGTACTGGCTGTTGCCCCGTTCCCGGTTCCGGTTACCGTAGCTTTCCCGGAGGAAGAGGAAGTTAGGCTTATTTCTACCTCCCCGGATGAATCTGTAGTCCCTGAAGAAGCACTTAATGTACCACGGTCGGTAGTAAAATCTACTGTTGCATTGGGAATTGGATTTCCCGCAGCATCATTGAGGATAGCTGTTATGGTAGAGGCGGTGGATCCATCAGCTAAAAGATTATCCGGTTCAGCTTCCAGGGATAAATCGAGGCCTGTGAAGGCTATGATTAAGGTTCCCTTTATTTCTTGACACTCTGCAGTTACTGTTACACTACTATCATTATATCTATCGCTTGTGATTTCGGCTACTGCCTGGCCATAATCATCAGTTTCATGTGGAGACGTAATGCTGCCACGAGTTGTTTCAAAGGTTACTTCAGTATTTGGGGAGATATAATCAAAAGTTGTGTTTGAGGGATTAGGTGGTGTATCCTCCGGGC
>CAZQOH010000009.1:0-22647 GCA_964594355.1 uncultured Desulfobacterales bacterium | reverse complement strand
AGACAATAGCATAGGCGGAGATAAGCGAGATCGCAATCTTACCGACGACAATACCAACTGCCATAATCAGGCTGTTTACCATCATTCTTCCGACCGGAACACCACCAGCGGTTTTCTTGCCTGTCTTGAGGATGGTCGTGTAGTTCTCGACAAGGTGATCGCCAAACCACGGTTGCACGGTAGTCGCAACGTCCTCTTTCTTGTGGGTCGACGCGACCAACGTGATATAGATTGGGAAGATAGTGACGATGATGCCAATGATTAGGATGGCGTGGGTCAGGATCGTCCTAAACGGCCTGTTCTCAACCATCATTATTGCACCTTCCTTTCAAGGTAGAGGAATTGGATCGCTCTTACCTCAATGACTATGATCATCAGCACCACCGACATAGAAAACACCTACGCTTGATTCATTAGCCGCTTTGCGCGGTCAAGGCGGTTGGTAATGATGCCATCCACATCCATATCCAGTGCCCGCTCAAATCCGTAAAGAGTATTTTCCGGGTAAAGTCCTGCGGCACCCTTGTGGCCAATCACTAATACATTTTTTTTCGAAGATTTTTTTCAGCTTCTTGATCTAGAAAGATTTTGGGGGACGTTTGACAAGCTATCAATGGGAGCAATGGAGAGCCGAAGTAAGACATTGGTTTTTCTTCTTTTCTCGCCGGCCGTTAGCCTTTTGATTCAATTCTTTTTATTAACCGGACCCGACTATTAAAAAGGAAGTTACATATGGATTGTTCTTGATAATAACATGTGTTTTTTCATATGCCGTTTGTTAGTTATAGTCAGTATATGCTATAATATCGTTATAGATATTGATTCCATTATTCCTAAATACCCTTTTATATCCTTTTAAATGTTTTAAATCAATCAATCTTTTCAAGTTTCATCGCCACCTATTTAGATTAATTTTTATGTTTTTGATTTCATTATATATTGATGCTAAAAGGAATTTTAACTATTTGAACGGATTATCGAGCATATGTCTCTAATGAGAAAAAAATCAAAATGGACTAGTTTGTTGTGTAACGCTTTGGCCAGGGCATTGCCGATGATAACCGCCCTGCTGTTTGCTACGTCTTGTCAGTTCAGCATGAAAAACCCTTCAAGGGATTTCGTCAAAGGTGTGCCCAAAAAGCTTTTTGTCATTGGGCATCGTGGTGCGGCCGGCTTGGCCCCGGAGAATACTTTGGCGGCCTTCAACCGAGCGTGTGAGGTTGGGGTAGATGCAGTTGAACTAGATGTTCTCCTTACTGCTGATGGGGAAATCGTCGTGCATCACGATTTTAGTCTGAAACCGGAAATCACTCGCACCGCGGACGGCAAATGGTTGGAAGACTATTTGTTCCCGGCCATCAAAGACATGACGTTGAGTGAACTTAAAACTTACGACGTGGGTCGTCTGAAACCTCACACCAAATACTCGCGGCGTTATCCCGAGCAGCATTCCATCGACGGAGAGCGAATTCCGACATTGCGCGAAGTCATTGCATTACATAAAAATAAATGTGCCAAAAACACACAGCTCTGGGTTGAAATTAAGACCTCGCCGGAAAAGCCTGAGATGACACAACCGCCTGAAATTGTGGCTGAGGCAGTGGTGTGCGTTTTGCGCGAAGAAGAGATCTCCGGGCGAGCCCTCATTCTTTCGTTTGACTGGTGATCGCTTGTTCATGTTCAGAAAATTGCACCTGAAATTCCAAGAGTTTATCTATCTCACGTGGGTGTGCGCCTGAATAATATTAAACCAGGCCAACCTGGGCCTTCCCCATGGACTGCAGGAATAGATGTTGACGATTTTAACGGTTCAATACCGCGTGCAATCAAAGCGGCAGGCGGTCGATATTGGGCTCCTCACTACAAATATATCACTCGCAACCTTGTACAAGAAGCGCAACGGTTAGGGATTCAGATCTTTGTGTGGACGCCTGATTCCCGGAGCTATATGGAGTACCTCATCAAGATGGGTGTGGACGGGATTATCACGAACCGCCCCGATATTCTTAAGTCGATTCTCCGCAGGTCATAAAGTAAAACCAACTCAGTGATGGGCTATGAAAAAATCTCGGCTCAAACCATTATCCCAATATCAAATCTTATATTTCAGTCTTGACATACTATTTTTTTTCAGCCATGATAGTGCTCAGAAAAAGGAGGTGATTACAGGAAAGAATTGATAGCGGTGTGTCGGGTTGTAGACTAACAGGAGAAACTTTTACGGCAGGGGTTTATCGAAGATAAGTAAATTTTTATTTTTCAAATGTGACAATGTCACAAAAAAGGAGGACAAAATGAAAAAGAGAATCTTCACCACAACAATCTTCACTGTCCTTTCAATGGCACTGCTGCTCATGCCGATTTTTGCGGCACAAGCGCAGGCCGCAGACAAAATCGGATGGGTCGGCCCCATCTACACGGAGCTATCCGCCAGTCTGACCAAGGGTTTCAAGGCTTACTATAAGAAGACCTATGGTAAGGATGTGGACATCACGTTCGTGCGGCCGGGCGGATGGCCTGTCGTCGTGGACAAAGTGAGAATATGGGGCGGCAAACCGGATGCCGACATCTTCCTGGGCGCAGGCGCTCCAGCGCATGAAATCTTAAAGCGAGACGGATTGATTGTCCCTTACAGACCAAAGAATTGGGATAATGTTCCCGCCAAATGGCACGACATGAAGGTAAAGGATGCAGGTTATTATTGGACCTGCTTCGCGCCGTGGATTGTTACGAATCTTTATAATGAAAAGGTCCTGAAGAAGTTACGCTTGCCGCCGCCAAAAACGTGGAACGATCTGCTCAACCCCATCTACAGAGGTAACATCGTACATACGTTGCCATACGCCTCCGGCACCATGCATGAAGCCATAGAAATCCTCATTCAGGGATTTGGAGAAAAGGAAGCCTGGCGATATCTCAGATTACTGGCAGCTCAGCTAGCCCGTTTCTCCACCGGAAGCACAGATACGACCAACCTGGTGAAGCGCGGCGAAGTTCCCATCGGGGTCGCCCAGCCACAAATGAACGCGATGGCTGCGCGCAAAGACGGCTATCCTGTGCGCGATTTGCTCCCTGAAAAAACGATCCTGGTTCCGGAGGCAGTGGCTTTGCTGAAAGGCGCACCCAACGAGGCCACCGGGAAGATCTTTCTGGACTGGCTGTTCAGCGTGGATGGACAAAAACACGTACTGGAGGGCCGTTACTTCGCAGCCGGGTCGGATATTAAATTTTCCGCGTGGGAAAAAGAAGGTGTCGAAATGGCCAAGCACGCCAAAAAGGCGCTGGGCGTTGATTCGTTCTGGGATCTGAACGTTGGGTTCATTGAATACGACCTGGATCTGGCGGCAAAAAGATGGGACGAAGTCAACAAAAAATACGAGTACGAGATTTACAGAAAGTGGGGCAAGTTGAAAAGCAGTCTGTTCCTGATTGAGGAGGTTGAGGAAGAAATTAATGCTGCCAAAGCCGAGAATATTAACGTAACAAAGGCTGAGGCGAAAATAAAAGAGGCCCGCAAGCTCTTCGAATACGACGGCAAGTATGCGGCCGCCCGCTTGGCCGCATCGAAGGCACGCTCTCTGCTTGTCGCGCCGTAACGGCAACGTAAAAGCATAATATTCTTCGGGTTTGATTCACGGGCGAGTAACCACTCGCCCGTGAATCACTTATGAAATAGTAAAATAAAGGATGTGATATGTTTCGCGGCAATATCTTTCTGGCAGCACTCCTGTGGTTGATCATTGCCATCCTCGTGCTTTTTCCGCTGTCAATTTTGCTGCAGGAAAGCATCAAAATCTCCGGAACCGACAGCTGGGGCCTAAATAATTATCTGGAATTCTTCCAGGACACCTATTATCTTAAATGCTTTGGAAATACCTTGCTACTGAGTACATTGGTGCTCCTGACGACTACCGTGTTCGGTGTGCCCCTGGCGTACATTCTGGCGAGATACAGGCATTGGGGAAAAACCATTTTCACAGCCCTAATCCTTTTACCGATTGTTTTGCCCGCTTTTGCCGGCGTATTTGCATTCATCATCTTTTTCGGTAAGTATGGAACGCTGAACCTGATTCTGATGGACATGGGATTGATCGAAAAGCCGATCAATTTCATTTACGGGCTGCATGGGCTGGTCTTCATTCAAGCCCTGCATATGCTCCCTTTTATCGTCCTCGGTCTTTCGGCGGGTTTCACCAACATAGACCCCTGCTTTGAAGAAGCCGCCGAAGTCGAGGGAGCAAGCGGTTTTCGAAGATTTTTCACCGTCACTTTGCCGCTCTGCACGCCAAGTTATCTGGCGGGCGCCGTCCTCGTATTCCTGTGGCCCTTTACGGATTGGCTCACGCCGTTGATTTTGGGGCAGGTGGACTTTCTGCCCTCGGTGGCGTATATCAACATCGCCTATCACTTTACCGATATGCACCGCAAGTACATGGGAATCGTGGCGGTGGTTGTTGCTGCCATTGTTTGCATTACCCTCTTTTTGCTCGCCAGGTGGTGGGTCGAAAGAAAAAAATATACCGGCCTCTCGAAAGGGACGACGTCCGAAGGCAGAGTGATCGAGCCGAGCGCGTTGGTGAAATCGGGCGCGTATATGTACATGATTTTTATCACCGGCCTCGTCCTGCTGATTCCGATCGTGCTGGGGGTGGCCGCTTTTTCCAGAACATGGGTTTTCGAGGCCTTTCCCACCCATTGGACCCTTGAAAATTTCAGGCTAATTCTTTTGGAAAGCCCGGGCCTGATTAAAAACTCTTTTTTGTTCAGTGGAATCGCTCTGATTTTCGGGATCGCCTTCGGGCTCCCGGCTGCGTATATCATCGTCCGCACCCGTGTCCCGGGCCGAGATGCGCTAGACTTTGTGATCACACTGATGCTGGCTTTTCCGGGAATCGCGGTCGGTGTGAGTTATCTTTTGGCATTTTGGAACGACATCCCCTTGGCCACGCACTGGATCATCATGCCGCTGGCCCTTTTTGCACGGCGGCTACCGTATTTTTTACGCATGGCGCATTCCTCCTACCTGCAATTGGACATTTCGCTCGAGGAGGCCTCCGAAGTATCGGGCGCGGGCAGACTCAGGACTTTTATATATATATCTTTGCCTTTGCTGCTCAAAGGGGTGCTCGTCGGCGTGGTGATGTTTTTCATCATGGCGTTTCAGGAGATCTCTACGGCGATATTCCTTTATCGAGGCGGATGGGAAACCCTGCCCATCGGAATCTATTTGAACTGGCACCGCGGCATGGAGTTCGGAATCGCCGCTGCCATGGCTTTTTTGATGATTGTGATCACCTTCATTCTTTTGCTGATCATATCGAGAATCAGCGGAGGCGTCCTCAAGGCTGCCTGGGGGACCGGCGAAAAATAAAGGTGTCAGGGTTGAGGGGTTAAAGGCTTCATGTTTTAAATAACCTTGAACATTGAACCTGAGAACGACTGTGTGAGGAGAATAATTTAATGGCATTTATAGAGATCCAAAACCTGTTCAAGCGCTTTAAGGACGTCGTGGCCATAAATCGCATACAGCTTGAAATCGACAAAGGAGAAATGCTGACGCTGCTGGGGCCCAGCGGATGCGGCAAAACAACCACCTTACGCTGCATTGCCGGCCTTGAGAAGCCGGATGAGGGAGACATCGTTATAGACGGCAAGCCCATGCTCTCGCACGGTTTTGTCCAGCCGTCAAAAAGAGGAATCGGTATGGTGTTCCAAAACTATGCCGTCTGGCCGCATATGAAAGTATACAATAATATTGTTTACGGCTTGAAACTTCAGAAAATACCCAAGCAAAAAATTCGTGAACGAGCGCAGCAGGTATTGGAACTCGTGGGCTTGGCCGGCCTGGAAGACAGGTACCCGGCGCAATTGAGTGGCGGCCAACAGCAACGGGTGGCGCTTGCTCGGGCGCTGGTCACCAATCCCAAAGTTTTGCTCTTGGATGAACCCCTGAGCAACCTGGATGCCAAGCTCAGAGAAGAATTAAGATTTGAAATCAAGAGCCTGGTAAGACGTATGGGTATCACATCGGTCTACGTCACCCATGATCAGGCCGAGGCAATGGTTATTTCTGATCGAATCGCCGTCATGGATTCAGGGAACGTGGTGCAAATCGGCACTGCGCAGGAGATATATAAAAAGCCCGCCAATAGATTTGTCGCCGATTTTATAGGCACCATGAACTTTATATCCGGGGAGGTTGTCCAGGTCCTCCAAGACACGGATTCGGTTTATGTGCACACCGCATTCAGCGAGAAAATGCTGTGTAAGACGAATAGCATCACGGAAACAACACCAGGAAAAAAAGTGTATGCATCTATACGTCCTGAGGATGTGGAAGTGTTTACGGAACCACCCCAGGCCAAGGAGAACCTGTTCAAGGGTACCATTGCCCATAAGGCATATTTGGGTAATTTGCTGTACTTTTTCGTAAGCATAGATGGAACTATGATCAGGGTGCAGGTTCCGCATCACGTGCCGCAAGAAGAAGGACAAGAGCTTTACCTGTTTCTAAATCCGCAAAAATGTATGATCCTGTTCTGACTAATCCATAAAACTTTCCCTTTTCAATTCCAAATTTCTTTTAATAATGAACACGCTCTATGGCTTTTTCGAGATTTTTGGTCTTCTAAATATTCTTAATAACAACTTTAGCTTGATTTAAGATGAAAATATACTATATGATTTAACGAGTAGATAAAAATATATGTTTTTAAATTACACACACCCCGAGGGTTTTAGATGAAAAAGCCCTCTTGCCTGTAGTTTAATCGGGTTTAAAAAGTTTCAAGGAGGATGATGAAATGCAACTGACAATTACAAAAGCAGATCAATTAAAATCAAAACCGGATGATTCCAAGCTCGATTTTGGAACAACATTCACGGATCATATGTTTAACATGGATTATAATCTTGAAAAGGGGTGGCATAATCCGCGCATAGAACCGTATGGTTCAATCAATCTAGATCCGTCAACCATAGTACTTCACTATGGTCAGGGTGTCTTTGAAGGCCTTAAGGCTTATAAAACAGACTCAGATGCCGTACAGCTGTTCCGACCAAAAGATAATTTCAAACGACTAAACCGATCTTCACGTTCCATGTGCATTCCTGAAGTAGATGAAGCTTTTGGGCTCCATGCGCTGAAACAGTTAATCACTATAGAAAAAGACTGGGTCCCAAGCGCCCCTGAAACCTCTTTGTATATACGGCCTACAATCATTGCAACAGACCCTTTTTTGGGCGTGCGTGCTTCTCATACATATCGCTTCTTTATTATTCTTTCTCCTGTAGGCGCATATTATGCCGAAGGCTTTAATCCGGTTAAAATATGGGTAACCAAAGACCATGTTCGTGCAGTTCGCTGCGGGGTTGGGGAAGCCAAAACGCCGGGAAACTATGCGGCAAGCCTGTTCGCAGGTGAGACCGCCCATAAAAAAGGTTATGCCCAAGTGTTATGGCTTGACGGTGTTGAGCAGAAATATGTTGAAGAAATCGGAGCTATGAACATCTTTTTTGTGATCAATGATGAGCTCATCACTCCCATGTTAAACGGAAGTATCCTTCCCGGTATTACCAGAGATTCCGTTATTTCCCTGGCAAAAACATGGAATGTAAAGATTGCGGAAAGACAAATCAGTATAGATGAAGTGATGCACGCAAACGATTCCGGAAAACTTTCCGAAATTTTTGGTTCTGGAACCGCCGCAGTTATTTCACCGGTTGGAGAATTAAAATACGGCGATAAGGTTATATCCATCGGTAACGGCAAGGTGGGTCCCATGGCAAATAAATTCTATAAAGCCATAGCTGATATTCAGTACGGTAAGACTAAGGATCTCAAGGAATGGATTGAACCGGTTTCTTGATTATTCTTTTTTGCTCTCCCGAGTTTTTAAGATGAAACAGTCTAATTCTTCAAAACATTTGTCCTCTTTTATTTTAAAGATGGAAAAAGAGAGACTTCCGCCTGTTGTCATCGATACATTCTCCTATTATTATAAACAAATCCTGGCAGGTGAAACAGGTCTTGTGTTTGACAAAGACATAAGACCTGTTGATCCAAATGAAATTGAAGATTTCAATAATATAAAAGATTTTGCTTCTGCCGGAAGAAATGTATTAAAAAATACAGTAATAATAACATTAAACGGTGGTCTTGGTACAAGTATGGGGCTCACCACGGCCAAATCACTTTTAGAAGTTAAAAAAGACAAGACATTTCTAGAGATAATTTTAAATCAGGCCGAACAACTTGGCGTAAAGCTGGCCCTTATGAACAGCTTTAGTACACATGAAGATACCATCTCTGCAATATCAAAGTTAAATCCCATCGACTTCCCGCTACTGTTCCAGCAGCACAAGTTTCCAAAGATACTTCAAGAAGGGTTTGGCCCTGTTAGCTGGCCGGATAATACCGAACTTGAATGGAATCCTCCCGGACATGGCGACATTTACACAGCGCTTTATACATCCGGAACGCTTCAAAACCTCATTGACGATAACATCATATTTGCTTTTATATCCAATTCAGATAATTTGGGAGCAACAATGGATGAATTTTTGCTGGGTTACTTTTCTGAAAACAAATTCCCGTTTATGATGGAAGTCGCGGAAAGAACACCTGCAGATTTAAAAGGAGGTCACCTTGCCAGGCATAGAAACGGCCGATTTATTCTACGTGAAGCAGCACAATGCCCAAATGATGAACTGAACGCTTTTAGAGACCTCAGGTGTTACGGATTGTTCAACACCAATAACATTTGGATCAATTTAATATATTTAAAGGATCTTATTGAAAAAAACAAAATAATCCGTCTTCCTATGATGTGCAATCCAAAAACGCTTGACCCGCGGAATGAAGAAAGTCCGACCGTATACCAGATTGAAACTGCCATGGGGGCGGCCATATCTCTTTTTGAAGATGCGGCTGCCATAAAAGTCTCCAGATCCCGTTTTTTCCCTGTGAAAAAATGCAATGACCTTTTGGCTGTTCGATCCGACTGTTTTCCCCTTACAAAAGAAAATAATCTGACTTTGAATCCAAAAAGAAAATCAGATACAATAAAGATAAATCTTGACCCGAAATATTACGGAAAATTTGACCTGTTTGATGAAAGATTTACAGAGGGTGTTCCATCACTGGTTGATTGTGAGTCTTTAACAATAGAAGGGGACGTACGGTTTGAAAAAAACATTTCAATTAAAGGTAAAGTAATAATAAAAAACAACAATATGTCCCAGGCTGTCATAAAAGAAGGTAGCATTTTAGAGGGTAACATTAGTCTTTAAGAAACTATAAAATGCCAACAAATAAAAACAAAGATAGCACAGATAAATTTTCCGATCTGCGCAAGCTGGTGGATGCCTTGATGGACAGAGAAGCCACACTGAAGCAAGCACAGCGACTGGCGCAGGTGGGAAGTTGGGAATGGAATCTGATTGACAATTCATTCCAGATGTCGGACGAAATGCGCAGGATATACGGCGTCACACGCAGAAGTTATTTTGACAACATCCAAACTTTGATCGATGAAACCATCCATTCAGATGATAGGGAAATGATCATCAAAGATGTAAAGAATGTCGTTGCTGAGAGTGCCGGAGAGCCGCTAACATACAGGATTATAAGACCGAACGGTGAAATACGATGGATTGTGGCAACGCGACCGGAGGTCAGGCGCACCAACAAAGACGGAAAGCCGGAAGTTATGATGGGCGTAGTTCAGGACATTACAGACCGTAAACAGGTAGAGGAGACACTGCAAAAGCGGACTTGTGAACTTGACGAACGAATTAAGGAATTAAATTGTTTATATGATATGTCACGGCTTATAGAGAAGCCCAACATTTCATTAGAGAAGATATTACAGGGAATTGTTGATCTTATTCCCCCAGCCTGGCGGTATCCTAAAATCACTTGTGCAAGGATAACATTAGAAAACCAAGAATTCAGAAACAAAAATTTCAGAGAAAGCATTTGGAAACAGACCAGCAATATCATTGTTCACGGAAAACTGGTTGGGACATTGGAAGTTTATTATAAAGAAGAAAGGCCAAGTATTGATGAGGGTCCTTTCTTGAAAGAGGAGAGACGCTTAATTATTGCAATTGCTGAACGTCTGGGGAGAATCGTTGAACGATGGCAATACGAAGAACATATTCATTATCTTAGCCAGGAACAGATAAAAATTCAGGAAAACGAACGCCATAGAATTGCTCGCGACCTGCACGATAACGTGGCCCAAGACATTTCCACATCAAAAATCCTCACTGAAACACTTTTAGACAATCAACCGAATGTGTCTAATGAGATAAGGCAAAGGGTTTTGGAAATGTCAATATTACTTCAAAAATCGATTAAATCTGTCCGAGATCTGGCATATGATTTGCGCCCTTCAGGCCTGGATCAACTGGGACTGGTCCAGACCGTCTATCAGTATTGTGAGGATTTTTCCGAACAAAATGACGTGAATATCGATTTTTTTTCCGCCGGTATGGATAATATACAACTCCATTTTGATACAGAGATTAACCTTTTTCGCTTGATTCAAGAAGGCCTCAATAATATCAAAAAACATGCCGGTGCCGACCAAATTACCATTCGGCTCGTTGCTTCTTCCCCTAATATTATCCTTCGAATAGAAGATAACGGTAAGGGTTTTGATGTGGAGGGGAGTCTGATTAAAGCACTAAATGAAAAACATATGGGACTTAAGAGCATGGAAGAGAGGGCCAGCCTTCTTAAAGGTAATATAAAGATTCAATCGCGTCTGATGAAAGGCACAAAAATATTTATAGAAGTACCTTATAAAAATAGAAAAAAGGGCTCAAATGAAAAGCATATTAATCATTGACGACCACCCTCTTTTTAGGGAAGGACTCAAAGCCATCATTGGGCGCAGCAACCAGTTTGAGGTAACCGGGGAGGCAGGCAACGCACATCAGGGGCTTCGTATGGCAAAAAAATACAAACCTGATCTGGTTGTAATAGACATATCCTTACCCGGTACCAACGGTATTCAGCTCACCCGTGAAATACGTGATTTGTTGCCGGAAACACGTATTATTATTGTCAGCATGCATTCCAAGGTTGACTATATAGTTGAAGCATTCCAAGCAGGGGCCACAGGATATGTGGTCAAGGAGTCAGCTTCCGAAAAACTTTTAAAAGGACTCGAATTGGTCGCTAAAGGCGAATATTTCCTGGATAGTGCGGTTTCCCAACATGTTGTTAAAGCGCTTATGAAATTCCCTGGGAAGGAAGCAAAAATCACAGATGCTGATTACGGCTCCTTGACTCCAAGGGAGCAGGAAATCATGCGTCTTCTGGCCGAAGGGCTTTCCGCTAAAGAAATCGCCGAAAAGCTTTTTATTAGTCCTAAAACCGTTGAGAACCATCGGTCCAATATTATGAAAAAGTTAGGGCTTCACAGTACAATGGAATTGATCCGTTATGCGGCAAAGCTTGGCCTAATCGATGTAGACCTTTGGAAGGAATAACTTTAATTTTTCCTCATTTCAACCGGGATATCTTCCCGCCTCATAGGAATTTCCCCTATAAAAATGAGTCTTTTTCTCTATAGACAAAGCTAATTTCAAACTATTATTCTTCAAATAATTCTGTGTTTCAATCCAGTTGCAATCGGAAAACCATGGTATTCCAAAGGAGTAATCATGATTTCTTCCCCATGCAAAAATTGTCCCAAGAAAAATCTACCAAAAGATATTTGTCTGAAGGATTGTCGATTACTAAAAATAATGCAGAATCTTCAGATATCGACCGAAGGAAGATGTGCTTCAATCGGGATAGATTATACCGAAGAAACTAGATATACCATACCACTATCGGTAGCAAAAATTTATGAATCCCCATGAACAACATAATCCAAACCTATAATAAATAATAAGAACTTTTAGGAATTTTCTGCACAAAAAACAATCCATCATATTTATTGTTCTCAACATATTTAGGATAAATCCCTTGCCCATTGGGGCTTTCCCCTATCAAAATAAACCCTCCCCCCTATAGACAAGATGATTTAAAATGGTCATACTACCTAGGATTAAAAAAGCTATCTATCATGGGCCCAACATTCTCAAAAGCAACTGACGCCTCAACAAAGGATAGTAAGATGAGTTCCGAAAAAAGCGTTGTGGATATCACGAATCTGGTTAGAAGTATTCAGCGCGCTGAAGGTAAGCCTGATTGCTTTAGGAAAGAACAAAAGGATTGCGACCAGTTTGAATGTGCCTGGCGTATGTACTGTTTGGAAAGTAGTAAGTCTTAGCCTGCTTTTTCCAGAATTTAAGACCCGTTTCCTTTCAAACCAGCAGGAACGTTTTGGTACTTCACAATGGCTTCCTTATTATCCATAGTAAATTAAGGAGAACAACTAATGGCAAACATATTGATTATTGATGATCAAGAATGGGTTATTGACCTGTTCTCAGAATCGCTGGTCGATGAGGGACACAACATTTCAACAACTGATGACATTAAATCCGTCATGAGAAATGTTTTTTCATTTAAGCCCGATCTCGTGCTCCTTAACCTATATTTAAAGCATGGATTTAATGTATGGGACGTTTTACAGGACATTAAAAAGCAGGATTCTACTCTTCCGGTGATTATCGTTACCACAAGTGATACATATTTATACGACCCTCGACTTTCTCAAGCTAATGGGTATACAATCAAAAGTTGGCTTGCACCAGACGAACTAAAACAAAAGATATCTATTGCTTTGGGTCGGAAAACAAAAAATCATCTAGAGGCAGTCCCTTTTATCTAATAGAAATGAAATAGGTTTAAGAAATTACAAATATGGTAACATTATGAGACAAAAATATGTAATTTTAAAAAACGATGAGAAAAATGAGCTAATACTCAGAGCATTTGCCGAGCTAGATAACACAGAGTTGGTTCTTGCCTGCGAGGAGACATATGATGGGAAGATTATTAAATCTACAATTCCAAAGGGTAAAAAGGCTCTTGTTTCGATATTGAGGACTCAAAATATATATCCACCCGGTCTCTATATTGAGATAATTGCCGAATCAGTCATGGATTTGTATGATTCTAAAAATATTCATACAAAAGAGCTTTTGTTTGACGATATGACTTTCTTAAAAAAAGGAACGAAAACATATATAGCTACAGATAATATTGAATACGAGGAAATAGAGTCCGATGAAATTCTTGATGATGATTTTAACATCAATTATGAGACAAAATATACATTAAATGAGGATGGATTTATTCTAAACTTTGAAGAAAATGAACGAATCGATGTTGAATGCGAGATTTAGAGACCTTGTTTAAACAAAGAAAAATATTTCATAACTCTTTTCACGTAATTTTCTGTCTCTTTTAAAGGAGGTATGCCATTATAATAATCAACCGTATTGGGACCGGCATTATAAGCGGCCAATGCAAGTTGTAACTTTCCCTCATACTTATCTATTAGTTGTTTGAAATAACGCGTCCCACCCATAATATTTTCCAATGGATTAAATGGATCACTTATTTTAAGAGCATTGACATTTTTGGGCATGATTTGCATAAGTCCCAATGCTCCGGATTTTGAAACCGCCCGTGGATCAAAATCTGACTCTGCTTTGATAACAGCTTTTATCAGCGGAAATAAAACTCCATACCGTTTTGACGCTTCTTCTATTAAACGATCATATTTATCTGTTGAATGTGTATTTGACGATCTTCTCTGCTTTTCTTTTATATAAATTTTATATTTTGTCGATGTTGGCGTATTTGTAAAGTGAAGCACACCTTCGGTGTCTATATACATATATATATCAGCATAAACAGGTAAAACAGACGCAAAAATTATTATAACCGTAAAAATTATCCATCTGTTTGTTGTTCCAGCTTTAGCTTTTCCGGGTACAACTTTCACTTCTATAAGATCCGACATCGTTAAACAAAAACCTTGTTGTTTCGATCTTGTACGCTTGACACAGAATTTTAAAACAACTTTAACTGAATTTGATTGTCTTTCTTTTTCTTTTTAACAAACTGTATTTCTTGTTTTTTTAGCCTGTTTTCTATATCCTTCACAAACGGAGAAATTTCTCTTAAAACCAACTTCCCATAAATCCTACGTTTTTTAACATACGTGAGATACAATCTTTTCTTTGCACGTGTCATTGCAACGTAAAAGAGCCTTCTTTCTTCGTTGATATCATTTCTCCCTTTGTCCGATTTTTCAAAAGGTAAAAAACCATTTTCACATCCTGTGATAAAAATAATAGGAAATTCCAGTCCTTTTGCCGCATGCATCGTCATTAACGTAACCTTTTCTACCTGCGAATCATAAATATCCGTATCTGTTTGTAATGCTACGCTTGTTAGAAATTTAGATGTATTATTTCCAAATGTTTTCGTAATATTGATAATGTTGTTTAATATATCTTTTCTTTCTGAATCTTCTATTTTTATTATACTTTTCGTATTTTCTAATATATAAAGCAGCTTTTTATGAAGAGTCATTTCTTTTGTAGATTTTGAAAGATTAGAAAGGTTTTCGATAAAAGCAAGGAAATTACGCTGACGTATTCCGTCCAGTCCTTTAATCGGAAAACGTATGGCATTACCCATACCCGTTTTTAGTGTAAAACTATTTCTAAAGCACCATGTTTTAAATAATTCTACTGTCTTTTTGCTGATTTTCGGCTTTATACAATTTATAATCCTTTCCAGGTCGAAATAGGAACCATACCCGTCGATAATTTTTAATAATGAAATTAAATTTGATACAACTTTATTATTAAAGATATGTTCCCGATTCGCAATTTGATACGGAATACCTGCATTTTTAAAACTGTTAGCAATAATTTCACTCTGGTTACCCGTTCTGTATAATACCGCAAAATCTGAAAACCCGAAAGATCCCCTTGAATATCCATTTGTTTTTCCAAAATCAATGGAGTGGAACCCCACACCGCCTATCATTTGCTCGATAATTTTTCCAACAGCTACAGCCTCTGCTTTTGCTGTTTCAATCTCAATGACATCAACTCTTTTTTCTCCGTCAATTTTAGAATAAATCCGCGATTTAAATGATTTGTTTTTTTGGTTTTTAATAACCTGGTGCGATGCTTCCAGAATAGTTTCCGTCGAACGATAATTCCGCGAAAGTGTTATGGTCCTTGCTCTTGGATAATCAAGAAGAAACCGATTAAAAAACTGAACATCTGACCCTCTGAATCCGTAAATAGACTGATCAGGATCACCTATAACACAAAGATCCCCTGTGGGCGGTGCAAGCTCCCGAATAATCCGGTACTGTCCATAGTTTATGTCTTGATATTCATCAACGAAAATAAACCGAAATTTTTTCTGGTACTTTTTTAAATATTGTTTATCAGTTTCAAATTGCCTTACGACTTTAAAAATCAAATCTTCATAGTCATACAGACCCTGTATCGATAAGAGGTTCTGATACGATCTATATACCTCTGAAAAATTGTTCGTTTCAGATTTATCAACAACAGCTTCAAGATTGTCGTGTGGTTCCAGCATCTTTTGTTTTGCAGAAATAATCATGTCCAAAATATCACCGGGCTTTTTACAAACTTGATTTCCACTTTGTTCAACCTGCTTTACTGCATCCAACACTATTTTTTTTCGCTCGTTGTCTTCTATTAAAATTTTTGAAATAAACCCTTTTTTCTCAACTTCCTGCTCTTTTAAAATTTTAAAACAAAAGGCATGAAATGTAGAAACGAAAGGTAGATGATGAATACTGTCCAGCAGAAGTTCGAGCCGATCTCTCATCTCTTGGGCGGCTTTGTTTGTGAAGGTTATAGCAAGAATCTTTTTGGGTGATACATTTTTCTTTTTTATAAGATATCCAATCCTATATATAATGGTTCTTGTTTTTCCTGTCCCGGGGCCGGCAACAATCAGCATAGGTCCGCTTTCGTGGTGAACGGCTTTCTGTTGTTCTTTGTTTAAATCATTTTCAGTGCTCTCTTGCCGCTTTTTTTCCGGTCCATTTAATTTTTTACAAACAGAATTTTTTTGTTTTTTTTGTAATAGTTCTTTATTATAATTTTTTACTGAATACTCTTTTAAAGTCTCTTTATAAGAGTAATCATCTGTTTTCCCCTTCTCAGATATGGGTAAAACAAAAAGGGATTTTTGTCCTATTAATCTTTCTCTCTCTTGTTCTTTAAAAATTTTTACTTTCCCAAACTCTCCATCATATCCCGGAAAAATAGAAATTTTTCTCTTGCGCATCCTTTGGACTGCCTCTCCCAGCAAAGGAATTCCAACCCTGTCTATTTCATCGGGTTTTAAAGAATGGAGAATAGAAAACTCTGGACCCAAAGTATTAATAGCATGAAAATAATTCTTTTTTACCTTTTTTGTCTTTGGACCTACCCTTAAAATTTCGGAGAGAATCTCAGAAAGAGGTATCAAGCTGTAGTAAGGATTCGTTTTTTTAGGTTTTTCATCTTCAGGTCTGTCAGACAATTCTTCAACTCTATGTAGAACACCAAGGGTTAGTGGTTTCTCGCATACAGGACAGATGCCACCATGGTCTCTTGTCTCTTTGGGCCAAAGGCGAATATTACACTTTCTGTGTCCATCCAGATGATATTTTCCTTCTTCAGGATAAAACTCTAATGTTCCCTTAAATAAATTTGAATCGCCTGTTTTGATAGCCGTCTTTATTGAAGAATATATTAATTCTGTATTAAAAAGATTTGCTTCTCTCCCAAGATTTAATGGAGAGTGGGCATCAGAGTTTGATAAAAGGGTAAGATTATCAAGATCCGATACACGCCAGTTCATACCGGGGTCTGATGAAAGACCGGTTTCTGCTGCAAATATGTGGTGTGTAAGATCTTCAAAACACTCTTCTATTGAATCGAAACCTGATTTTGAGCCAAATAGCGAAAACCACGGAGTCCATATGTGCGCAGGTATAAAAAAAGCTTGTTCTGAAGTTTCAAGAAGGATTTCTAAAAGATTTTTGGCATCTAAACCAAGAATAGGTCTTCCGTCTGATTTAATATTTCCAATTTTATCTAACTTTGAGCTAAATTTTTCTGCAATATCAATATCTGGCACAAATATAAGGTTGTGGTTTTTTCGTGTTTTTTTATATTTCTTATATATATTACTAATCTCAGATGTTAAAATAAAACGAACTTTCCCGCGACATGAATCAGGAACCTCTTTATCACATTCTTTAGAAAGTTCATCTTTTAGTTTAAAAAGTCCCTCTTCAGCAGGTACTAATTTTTCCTTTATTTCTAAAAACCATCCTGGATGCGTAAAATCACCCGTTCCTAATAGGTTTATTCCTTTTAACTGGGCTGCAATATATAAATTTTCAAGATCAAGATTCTTTGCCGTTGCTATTGAAAATTTTGAGTGAACATGAAAATCTGCAATAAATTTCATAAAAATCTGCAATAAAATATTATTTTTTTTTATATAAAAATTTCTTGTAATATCTTTCTTTATACGCTATATATACATATTATATCTCTTTTTAAACACCATATATAGTTGTTTTATTGAAAAAAGTAAATATTTTATTGGTTTTAGAAAATAGGATCGTTTTTTAAAAATCTCAACTTTATTCCTAATATTTTTTTGTTAATATATTGTTAATAAATTGTAGTTTTTTTACAATTCTTTTTTTAATGTCTAAAACTAAATTTTTGTAATCGGTTTTTATATATTTATTATTATTAATAATCTTATATTTTTTAAAAAAATTAGTATGATAGAAAACTATTATACTTATTAACATATCTTAATATTAATATTATAATAAACTATATAGGAATAATATATGAAATTTACAATAAACAAGTATGATATTCTTGATGCTTTATCAAAAATTCAAGGCTTAACAGGACGAAAAAGCAACTTTGCAATAACCGAAAATGTTTTAATAAAAACAGCTGAAAAGAGTATAACCCTTATCGCAACAGATCTTGAAACCGGATTTGAGGGTTTTTATAATTCTGATGTAGAGGCAGATGGAATAATAGCAATTAATTCAAGGAAATTCTATGAAATAGTAAGAGAGTTTCCAAACAATGAAATAGTAATTAATGAAGTTGAAAACAGATGGATAGAAATTGGTGATGAAAATGTTTTATATCATATTGTTGGAATGAATCCTGATGATTTTCCTGATAGTCCACAAATAGAGGAAATAGTTTTTTTTAAAATCGATTCATTGGCATTCAAAAATATGATTGATAAAACTGTTATAATAACAGGTCCCGGTGATGATAAAAGAGCACATATTACAGGAATTTATTTTGAAATAAAAAAAGAAAATGATGAAAAAATAATAAGAATTATTTCAACAGATGGAAGCAGGCTTTCAAAAGTTGATTATAAATATAAAAAAGATTTTAAAATGCCGAGCGAAGCGGGAATAATTATTCCTAAAAAAGGACTTACTGAAGTCAGTAAATTTCTTGATATGGAAGGAACAGTGCAGATAGGTTTTAAAAGTAATCATTTAATAATAAAAAAAGATAAAGAAACTATAATAATTCGGTTGTTGGAAGGAGATTTTCCGGAATATAAAGATATAATTGTTAAGGAAGATGCTTATGAAATTAAAATGGAAAGAGAACCATTTCTTATGATGCTGAAAAGGATGTCCATATTGTGCTCTGATGATTATAGGGGTGTAATATTTAAATTTAAAGATGATAAACTTTTAATAAATGTTACCAATCCTAATATTGGTCAGTCAAAGGAAGAAATTAATATTAATTTTCAAAGAGAAACAATAGAAGTTGCTTTTAATCCTAAATTTTTTATTGAAGCGCTGAACGTTATTGATGAAGAGAAGGTTATTATAAATATAGTTAATGAAATGAAACCATGCATAATAGAAGCAGAAAAAGATAAAAGCTATTTAAGTGTAATTATGCCCATGAGAATATGAATAAAGAAGATTTTACATATAACGAAGATAATATAAAAATACTCGAAGGCCTGGAAGCGGTTAGAAAAAGGCCTGCGATGTATATAGGAAATGTTGATATTGAAGGACTTCATCATCTTGTTTATGAAGTTGTTGACAATAGTATTGACGAAGCCATGGCAGGGTTTTGTGATAATATTAAAGTCACAATCCACGATGACAACAGTATAAGCGTTGAAGATAATGGAAGAGGGATTCCAGTAGGTATTCATAAAAAAGAGAATGTACCGGCAGTTGAAGTTGTAATGACTAAACTTCACGCAGGAGGAAAATTTGATGATGATTCATATAAAGTTTCAGGCGGTCTGCATGGAGTAGGAGTTTCAGTAGTAAACGCGCTCTCCAAACTTCTTGAAGTAAAAATTTTTAAAGAAGGAAAAATTTATTATCAAACATATGAAAAAGGGAAAAAGACAAGCGAATTAAAAAACATAGGAAAAACAAAAAAACGTGGTACAAAAGTAAGTTTTATACCGGATATGGGGATTTTAGAAACAGATAATTTTAGTTTTGAAACAATTAGCCGCAAGCTTAGAGAGCTTGCATTTCTTAATAAGGGTTTAAAAATATCAATTAAAGATGAAAGAACAGATAAAGATAATCAGTTTTTTTATAAAGGGGGAATAAAAGCATTTGCTGAATATCTTAACAGAAGACATTCGACTCTGCATAAGCCGATTTTTATAGAGGGTGTTAAGAACTATATACAAATAGAAGTTGCCATTCAATATAATGATACATTTAATGAAAAAATTTTATCATTTGCAAATAATATAAATACTGTTGAGGGTGGTTTTCATCTTATAGGTTTTAAAGCTGCACTGACACGCACGATTAATCAATATGCAACAAATGGAAATCTTCCAAAAAATCTACAAGAAAAAATTAGCGGGGATGATGTTAGAGAGGGCTTAACGGCGATAATAAGCGTAAGAATAAAGTCTCCTCAGTTTGAGGGGCAAACAAAAACAAAACTTGGAAACAGTGAAGTAAAAGGTCTTGTTGAGTCTCTGATCAATGAGAAATTAAGTATATTTTTAGAAGAGAATCCAGCTGTTAGCAAAAAAATATTATCAAAAGCCGTTGATGCTTCAAGGGCTAGAGATGCTGCAAAAAGAGCACGGGATCTTGCAAGAAACAAGGGTTCTTTAATCGATACGACACTTCCGGGCAAACTTGCAGATTGTCAATATTCTAATCCTGCTGAAAGAGAACTTTTTATTGTTGAAGGAGATTCTGCCGGAGGCAGTGCGAAACAGGGAAGAGACAGAAAGTTTCAAGCCATCCTTCCTTTAAAAGGGAAAATATTAAATGTTGAAAAAGCCAGGTTTGACAAAATTTTACAGAGTGATGAAATTAAAAACATTATAACCGCTTTAGGTGCAGGTTTTGGTAGAGAGGAATATAGCATTGATAAAATTAGATATCATAAAGTAATCATAATGACGGATGCTGATGTTGACGGGTCACATATCCGAACACTTTTGTTGACTTTCTTTTATAGACAGATGCCCGAGATAATTGACAAAGGATATTTATATCTTGCTCAACCGCCTCTACTAAAAATAGGTAAAGGTAAAAATGAAATTTATTTAAAAGATGAGATGGAATTAAATGATCATTTGTTAAAGAGAATATGCAACAAAAAGAGCGTAAAAACCGGTATGGATGAAAAGGTTTTATCTGAACACAAGCTTTATCTTTTTGTCGGAAATCTTACAGAATACTATAATGTAATATCAAGACTGGAAAAACGAGGTATTAATTCAGAGCTGGTTGAAATACTCATAAAAATTGGTATTGAAGATAAAAAATTTCTTCAAGACAAGGAAAAAATGACATTTCTGAAAGATTTTTTGATTAAAAAGGAATACAAAGTTAGTGAATTGTTATGGAACGAAGAGCGAGAAGTCTATGAGATGATGGCTTCGATAACCGATGATATTCAAACCAATGCAATCAAACAGATAAAAATAGGAATGGGTCTGGTGTATTCGGCAGACTACCAAAAGAGCCTGATTACAGGCAGGAAAATTTTCAAATTTGATCATCCGCCATTTGTGGTTATTAATGGTGATAAAGAGAACACATCGGTTGTTTTGAAAGATAAAAGAAGACTCCTTTTATTTCTTATGGAGGAGGGACAAAAAGGACTTAGTATCCAGAGATACAAAGGGCTTGGTGAAATGAATCCAGGACAGTTATGGGAAACAACCATGAATCCCGGAAAAAGGACTCTTCTTAAGGTACATATAGAAGATGTTGTTGAAACAGATGAAATTTTTACAATACTAATGGGAGACGAAGTTGAACCGAGGAGAGAATTTATCCAGGACAACGCACTTGATGTGAGAACACTGGATATATAGTGGAAAGGAGTAACCGTTCATGGGTTCAGCGTTCAGAGGTTCAGGGCTCAGAAATTATAGGTTTACCCCAATTGAGCGTTATCGCTCAATTGAAAGTTATTTATTATTCGTTACTCGAGTGAATATAAAGTACTATTCTGTAATAATATCAAAAGTGAAATATAATTCTTTTTATCTTTTACCTAAAACCAATAACAAGTAACGAATAACACCTAATTGAGAATCGACTCAATTAGGGTTAAAGTCTATGATTTTGAATCTAATACAGAATTCATTCTATCCTTATAATTAACCGAGCGAGCCTGCACAGAGATTAAAAGTAAAAATAAGAAAAAATAGTAAACCCTGAACCTCTGAACGCTGAACTATTACGGAAAGGACTATGTATATTCATAAAATCGTTGCGAGAGATTTACCGGATCTTTGGTTCCAGGCGGTAAGCGATATACTCGAACATGGACGCAGATTTACGATAGATCGAGGATCATATGCAGGACAAACCCGACTCGAGTACGATTATTTCACCGGGCATGTAAAGTATCCCGGTACGATTCCTCTTATTCCAGACATTCCCCCGGCATGTGGTATTCCAAACCCAGTAGAACATGATTATCTATATGGAGGGGAGGGGTATGAAAGAGCATATATTGAATATTTTATGTCTCCGAGAAAGGAACCCGGCGAATCATATACTTACGGCGAAAGGCTAACGAAAGCTCCAGTTACCGGAAATAAGCTTGCATGGTGGGAAGAGGGCAATCCAGATATCATTGACAAGAGAGAATTAGACGGAAACATTGTTTTTGAAGAGGATGGAAACCTTTATTTAAATCAGATTGAATGGATTATCGAGACATATAAAAAACATGGTGAACGAAACAACCAAATGGTTTTACAGGTAGCCCACCCCTCTGACGTAACGTTAATAGATCCTCCGTGCTTGCGTCATATAGACACCAGGATCCAGGACGGCACTTTAACCTTTTTTATCTATTTTCGTTCATGGGATCTTTGGAACGGCTTGCCCGCAAATCTAGGTGCAATACAGCACCTTAAAGAATATATGGCGGGAGAAATAGGTGTTAAAGATGGCGAAATGATTGTTGAGAGCAAAGGTCTTCATTTGTACGGTTACGCAGAGGATCTTGCCAAACTAAGGTGTTTGAAGACCTAAACCCCCGCTTTTCCCCGTAAAAGATCCCAATCATCGTTCACCATAGTTTGAATATCCTCAAAATGTAGATGGTCGTGATAAAGTGAGCCAAAAATGGTCGTTTAAAAATGAGCCA
>CAZQOH010000008.1:6400-23664 GCA_964594355.1 uncultured Desulfobacterales bacterium | reverse complement strand
ATCTTTTGAAAGTCAACACTAAAACATAAAATAATATATAGTAATACATTTGTAACCCAATCATATATCTAATGAAGGATTCTCGCCACGGTGCTTGATGTCCTTATCCAATCCTAAGTTTTTTTCCCTCGATAAGATTTAGTAGCAAAATATATGCCAAGGGTGTTACTTATGTGTATGTAGCTGAATTTTCAAAAGATTATGAAATATGGATTGATCTGAGAAAAACAGCTTGCTATCAATTTGATTGAGTATTAGCAGGTAGATCTATCATCTTGAGAGTAAAGTATTCAAACATGCCAGAAAATGAATGATAATACGAGTTAAAGTGTTAACAAGATTTCAATTCTTGAATCGTATCCGATGTTTCAAGATGCTCGATTCTTTCAAGCAGCGGTGGATGGGAATAGTTGAAGCTGACATAAAGAGGATGCGGTCGGAGGTTGGAAAGGTTTTCCTTGGCCATTTTTTTTAGCGCCGTTGTAAATGGTTTTGCGGTTTTTAAAACACGAAGTGCATAAAGATCCGCTTCACGTTCAAATCTTCTAGAAATCGCCATTCCAATTGGCGATAGAAAAAAACTAATTACCTCCCACAATATTCCTACCAAAAAGAATCCCACGTATGGGAGATTGACTGAAAACCCAAAACTTTCAAACATTATATCGGATGTTAATAGTATCGATGCCAGGTAAAAAAGCAATAGAGATACAAGACTGGTGACGGCCAGTTGTATTTTAATGTGATTTTTTTTTAGGTGTCCAATTTCATGGGATAAAATCGCAATGATTTCATCTTTTGTGTGGGAATTGATCAAGGAGTCGAATAGAACAATTCTTTTTACTTTCCCCAGGCCTGAGAGATATGCATTGGTATGTCGGGTTCTTTGTGATGCATCCATCTTATATATATTTTTAACGGAAATCCCCTCTTTTTCAGCGAGTTGTTCAATTTTAGATTTAAGATCGGGATCATCAAGATGTGTAAACTTGTTAAAAAGCGGTGCAATAATCAAGGGGTAAAGTATGGTCATGAGTAATTGAAAGCCTATAAAAAAAGCCCAGGCCCATAACCACCAGGCATGGCCGGCATATCTTACCATTACAAGCAGTGCGGAAAGGAGGAAAGTACCTAAAACCGCCATTACCAGTAAAGATTTTATCAGATCGAAAATCCAGATTTTAAAGGTTTTTGTATTAAAGCCATACCTCTCTTCGATGACGAAACTGTGATAATAATCAAAGGGAAGGTTAATTATTGACAATAAAAAGCCTGGAACGGCGAAGAAAATCAGACCAGCCAGAACAAAATTTACTTGTCTTAAGGATTCAGCCAACCATGGGAGGATACCCGAAAGGATAATAAAAAGAAAAAGGATTTTACCGATACTTGTATTAACAAAAGTGAAGCGGATATTATCTATGGTATATTGACTGATTTTTTTTAATTCTTTTTTGTCAATGAAACCCTCAAATGCTTCGGGGACCTTCTCCCCACATTTTTGAAGATGATTGGCATTGAGTTTGTCTATTATCAGATCAAGTGCGGAACTTACAAGATAGACGACAAGATAGGCAATTAGTAGTGAGTTTATATGTATCATTGGTATAAAAAGCTGTAACCGTTCAGAGGTTCAGGGTTCCCCGTTCAGGGTTAGTTTTCTGCCTTGATCTTGCTCCAATGCCTGAGAATAAAGGATATCGATCCGAAATCCGGGGTTTCAGTTCGGATTTCATGGGCGTTAGGAGTAAAAAATTGCGAGCGTTAAAAATAAACCAAAGGTCTTGATTTATGCACTATGTCCGTATCATGGTGAAAATGTAGAGATTTTCGTCAAATCGATAACCTTTGAACGCTGAACCTTGAACCCCTGAACGGTTACGTTATTTGTTATTAGTTTAAGGTCGGTTGTGTTCGTTTATAGTTAATCTCATGAATCGTGATATTTTTCAACAGGATGTATGAAAAATCCACTATTCCAATTATAACATACACCTTGCGTGCCAAAGGAAACTATGATAACCACATTTTAATGAAACAATATGTAATTGATGAGCTAAGACCTGCAGATTTTGAGAAGATAAAGGTCTATCTGGATGAACATTTTAATTCTTCCGCTTTAGAGGGTATATATTGGATATCGCTTGATAAGGAAATTCTTAACGATGTGCAGACCGAGCACACATCGTGCCAACCATTTTTTTTTGCTATCAATTTAAAACCTGATCATATAGCCTGTGAACTTCTTATACGTACTAAAAATAGAATAAGGTGCAACTGTATAAGTTATGCGGATAAAGCACAATTCTATTGGTTTGTCCGGTTTATCGATTCCATATTTGAGAAACTTGAGATCAAAATTTAATACCAAACATATCACAATTTGTTTTGTGTAAATCAAGGAAAGAATTTCTGAAAAATGGCACTATTTGATATGATAAGAACCCTGTTTATTATGATATGGACCATTCTGGTAACGATTTTTTTTGGCGTTATCGTCATAGTTATTTCCTTTTTTAGTAAAAAAGGAAATATTTGTCATAATTACGCAGGGGCTTGGGCGCGGTCAATACTTGTTGTGAGTCGTATTAAGGTTACAGTTAAAGGTCTATCAAACATAGGCTCAATAAAATCTTGCATTTACATGCCCAACCATCAAAGTAATTTTGATATTCCGGTCCTTCTGGGGCATCTTAATGTCCAATTCAGATGGCTTGCAAAGGTAGAACTTTTTAAAATACCGATATTCGGTTATGCAATGAAAAGAGCGGGCTATATAAGCATCGACCGTTCTAATCGAAAGTCAGCCTTTATAAGCCTTAAAAGAGCCGCAAAAAATATTAGAGAAGGTGTATCTGTTTTAATCTTTCCGGAAGGGACACGCAATAAAGAAAGCAATATCGGACAATTTAAAAAAGGAGGATTTGTTTTGGCGGTTGATTCAGGTGTTCCTATTGTTCCTGTTATCATACATGGAACAAGGGAAATTATGCCTACAAAGAAGCTTCTTATTCGACCCAAAGACGTTATTCTTGAAATTAAAAAACCGATCGAAACAAGAGATTATACCCGAAAAACCAAAGAAGATCTTATGGAAAAAGTCAGACAAACTATTTCTGACTCTTTTGAGAGGGGAAAAAGATATAACCCATGATGTTAAAGATAATTCCACTGGGCGGGCTTGGCGAAATAGGCCTTAATATGATGGTATTTGAATACGGAGAGACGCTTTTTGTTGTTGATGCAGGTCTGATGTTTCCAGAAGACTATATGCTGGGTGTTGATTACGTGATACCAGACATGAGCTATATAAAACAGAATAGATCCAAAATTTCAGGAATTATATTAACCCATGCCCATGAGGATCATATAGGCGCATTGCCTTATCTGTTAAGGGAGGTAAATGCACCGATTTTTGGGACACCTTTCACTCTGGGAATCGTACGGAATAAATTTGAAGAACATGACCATGCTTTACCTTTATCATTACATGAAATTTCTCCAAAGGAAACGCTAAAAATCGGGCCCTTTGAACTCGAGTTTATTAGTGTAACACACAGTGTTGTGGATGGAGTAGGTATTGCCATAAAAACACCTCTAGGCCTCGTCGTTCATACAGGCGACTTTAAAATCAGCCACAATTCCAGCGATGGCATGATAACCGATGTAAATAAGTTTGCCAAACGTGGTGAAGAAGGTGTACTGGCACTATTGTCAGACTCCACAAATGTGGAAAAGGAAGGATATACAATTTCAGCAAAAGAGGTAGGGGAAACGTTAGGACGTATAACTGATGAGGGCAGGGGGCGTATAATTGTTGCTCTTTTTGCTTCTAATATCAGCCGGATCCAACAGATAGTAAAGATAGCGGAAGCAAGAGGCAGGAAAGTCGTTTTTAACGGCAAAAGTGTCGAGGTAAGTATAAACATAGCAAAAGAGCTTGGATATATGTATATCCCTAAAGGAATGGAAATTGATATTGATCAGATTAATAACTTTCCGGATGATGAGATAATAATAATAACAACCGGCAGCCAGGGAGAGCCAATGTCCGCTCTTTCTCGCATGGCTACAGGCACTCACAAACAGGTAAATATTAAGGAAGATGACACTGTCATTCTTTCCTCAAAATTTATTCCGGGAAATGAGAAGGCCATCGCAAATATTATCAATAACCTTTATAAAAGGGGTGCTGATGTTGTCTATGAAAAAATATCAAATATACATGTATCAGGTCATGCTTTTCAAGAAGAACTGAAGCTGATGATCAACCTGACAAAACCCAAATATTTTATTCCGATCCATGGTGAATATCGGCATCTAATCCTTCATGCACGCTTAGCCGAACAAGTCGGTATTTTAAAGGAAAATATTCTACTTACTGAAAACGGGCAGATAATTGAATTTGAAAATAATCAAGGAAGAGTTCAAGGCAGTATCACAACAGGAAGGGTACTCATAGACGGTAAAGGCGTCGGGGATGTCGGAAGAAGTGTGCTAAAGGAGAGACGTATCCTCTCAAAAGATGGTCTTGTCGTGGTTAATATGGCTTTTGATGAAGAAACAGGGATTGTGGTTTATGGCCCTGAAATTGTTTCCCGTGGTTTTGTGTTCGAGAACGAAAAAGGTCATCTTTTGGAAGATGCAAAGTGTGTTGTGCTTGAGATCGTAGAAGAAGTGGGTCCTGATGTACCAGATCGTGTTGATAAAATCCGATCAGAAATACAAAAAGCGCTAAGGAAATATTTTAACTTTACCATAAAACGGCGACCGGTTATACTTCCTTTTATTCTGGAAGTTTGATTTGGAACTTGAAACTGGAAACTTGAAACTGGAAATTTGAAACTGGATACTTGGTATAGGGAATTAAAGTTTTGGCATTTTTTAAATATATATAATCTTAGTGCCTTAGTGCCTTTGTGGCAAGATACCTTAGTAGCAAAGATATAAAAACTAAAATATTCAATAGAAACGGGAGCATATGCGCAAAGAAATTTACGGGATTTTTTTATTTTTTCTTGTTATTTTTACGCTGATCAGTCTGTTGTCATATAGCCCGGAAGACCCTTCAGTACACAATGCAAGAGCAATAGGTAATATCCACAACCTGTTTGGCGTTTTTGGTGCCCATGTGGCGGGATTTTTAATAGGAACGTTTGGACTTGGCGCTTTTTGGATTCCGATTTTATTTCTTTTTTTGTCTATTCACTTTTTTGGAAATCATCCAGGCAAGGCAATTATTTTAACCATTGCAGGCGGAATCCTCCTCATCGTAACCACTGGAAGCCTTTTTTCACTCTATAAAATCCACTTTATTATTTTTGGAAGCAAATTTTCATCCGGTGGTATAATAGGCATCCCGTTAAAATCATTTTTTGTAAAGTATTCCAATGTTACCGGCGCCGCTATTATCTTGGTTCTTATGTGGATTGTGGGTTTGATTCTGGCAACGGGTTTTTCCCTATTAGCTTTTTCTAAATATTGCTGGAAGACATTATTTATTTTAGCGGGTCGAGTAAATACTTTATGGATTATATGGAAGGAGAGAAGGGAAAAAGCAAGAAAGCGTTTAAAAATAGAAAAAGAAAAGACGCTTAACAAAAAACAGAAATTAAAAATCAAAGCACCCAAGCCAAAACCTATCAAAAAAGAACCAACTCCAAAACAGGAAGTATTTGAGTTTATGCGGACCGAGAAGGGATTTCAGCTGCCGCCTGTAAATTTATTAGAAGATCCTCAAATCAGGCCTGCTTCTATTGATGACGAAAATTTACGAATGCAGTCTAGATTGCTTGAAAAGAAGCTGGATGATTTTGGTGTCAAGGGAAAGGTTGTCGCTGTTACTCCGGGCCCGGTCATTACAACTTTTGAATATGAACCTGCCCCGGGTGTAAAGATAAACAAAGTAGTTAATCTTTCAGACGATCTTGCCCTTGCGCTTCGTGCAATAAGTATCCGAATAGTAGCCCCAATTCCGGGAAAGGCCGTAATCGGAATTGAGATTCCAAACGTCACAAGAGAGATTGTCAGATTCAAGGAGATTGTTGTTTCAAGTGTTTTTGAAAAATCAAAATCAAGACTAACCATTTGCCTTGGAAAGGATATTGTAGGTAATCCGGTGGTTGCGGAACTGGACAAGATGCCACATCTATTAATAGCCGGTGCAACAGGAACAGGCAAAAGCGTGGCCTTAAATGGAATGATTTGCAGCTTATTATATAAGTCGAATCCAGGTGATGTGAAGCTCATTATGGTCGACCCAAAAAGGATAGAACTTTCAGTCTATGATGGTATTCCACATCTCATTACACCCGTGGTAACGGATGTAAAAAAGGCGACTAATGCTCTTTTCTGGGCGCTTCGAGAAATGGAGAAAAGATATGAGCTGCTTTCCGAAAGAAAAGCAAGAAACATAAGACAGTACAACCTGAAGATAGAAAAGGAATTGAAGCAAGCAAAGGATGATGTTCCTGAAAAACTTTCGTATATAGTTATCGTGATTGATGAACTTGCAGATCTTATGATGGTGGCATCACGTGATGTGGAGTTTGCGTTGACTCGTCTTGCTCAGATGGCAAGGGCTGCCGGTATCCATTTGGTACTTGCTACCCAGAGGCCTTCAGTGGATGTATTGACCGGTGTTATCAAGGCTAATTTTCCTACCCGTCTTTCTTTCCAGGTTTCTTCAAGGACAGATTCAAGGACAATAATCGATTCTAATGGAGCGGAGAATCTACTTGGAAACGGTGATATGCTTTTTGTCCCGCCGGGGACCGCTAAGCTTCAACGTATTCATGGGGCATATATTTCAGAGGTGGAACTTACAGGGGTTTCAGAATTTTTAAAAAATCAGAAAGAACCGGAATACGATAAGGATGTAACGGAGGTACCTGCTGAAGAAAAGATTGCATCTGAAAAAGAAGAATATGATGAGAGATATGATGATGCCGTAGCGCTTATTACTAAAACAAGACAAGCATCGATATCGATGCTTCAACGTCATTTACGCATTGGGTATAACAGGGCTGCGCGAATTATAGAAATGATGGAAAAGGAAGGGATTGTCGGTCCTTCAGACGGTGTCAAAACAAGGGAAGTCCTTGTTCGTGGATATGAGGATTAGTATCGAAACTTGAAACTCGAAACTTGAAACTTGGAAAGGAATTTTATCGATTTTATAAAGATCAAATCCTTATTTGTCCAGTTTCCAGTTTCAAATTTCAAGTTTCTTTTAGTAAGCAAATACAATAGATTGTTGAGCATTAATAAAAAGTTGTCGATATGGCTTTGCTAGGCGCCTAATTTAACATTTTTCTGGAATACCTGTATTAAATTGGATATTGATGATAAACTGATAAATAACGTAAAGGGTTTTCTGGATGAAAAAGAAGGTAGATATTTATATGAGATTGCTAAAGAGGCTTCCAAAATTGGCCCCTGTCTTGAAATAGGAAGTTACTGTGGCAAATCTACAATTTATATTGGTACAGCCTGTAGAGAAGAAAGCGGTATTCTTTTTTCCATTGACCATCACAGGGGATCTGAGGAGCAGCAACCCGATCAAGAATATTTTGACCCCGAATTATATGACTCCCATGCCTGCCGTGTGGACACATTTAAGACCTTTAGAGAGACGATAGAAACGGCAGGGCTGGAGGATACAGTTGTTCCCATTGTTTGCAGGTCTGATGTCGCTGCACGACTTTGGGCGACACCTTTAAGCCTGGTTTTTATTGACGGCGGGCATTCCCGAGAAGACGTCAATACAGACTACAACTCCTGGGCACAGCATATCATACCTGAGGGATATCTGGCTATCCACGATATCTTTAAAGACCCTGATAAGGGCGGGCAGGCGCCCTATCATATCTATAAGCTTGCACTTGCAACCGGTCTTTTTCGTGAGCTTTCCATGGTTAAGACTCTCGGGGTTCTTCAGAGGACGGATGACGGATGACGGATGACACCGGTGAAATACGCTTCGCTGTCATCGCCATGAATTTCATGGGGCAAGCAGAGGGCAGAGGGCGGAAGGCAGATGACAGAGGAAGGTGGGCAGAAGATTGATTTGGCTTATAGCTTTTGAAAATACAATACAATGCTTTTCCCCATGAGAGGATTAAGCAAATTATCCAGAAAGTGGGTTGTCCGGGGCCGTTTCATAATATCCCAGGTAAGGAAACGATGGTAAATGTTGACAGGACCGGAATCCTCGCGCGTCGGTCCCACCAGACACTTCAGCCACCAATAGGGAGTGTGAAGGCTGTGGGCAAAATGGATCGCCTGCTTCTTTACACCGCTTTTTTCAAAAAGGGTAATTAATTCCTTCTTTTTATATATCCGGAGATGACCGTTGTCGACATTATAGTAATCCCGAGAGATGGCCCAGCAGATTCGTTCGGGCCAGTATCTGGGAGCACTTATAACAAGTTGGCTGCCCGGCTTTAAGACCCTTATGACTTCAGCTACCGCGGTTTTATCGTTATGGATATGCTCCAGGACCTCGGAACAAATAACCAGATCAAAATAATCGTCCCTGAAGGGTAGCCTGGTCACATCTGCAACTAAAAGTTCCCACCGCCCGCCTCCATGTTCGCCAAGTTTGTCATGATATTTCAACCTGTTTTTTGTTTCGATAACATCATCGAGATTGATGTCTGCACCGATAACAGATACTTCCTCGAATTGATAAGCAGCTGAGGTGTGCCGTCCTGATCCGCAGCCTATATCGAGTATCCGATGGCCGGCAAAACAACCGGGGTCGTAATTGCAAAGTCTGTTAAAGTCGACTGTGATCACAAATGGCCTCTCTATACGCATCGACGGTCTTTTCGGCCGCTTTTTTCCATGTAAACAGTTTGTGTACCCTTTTATAACCTAAAAATCCTAGTTTTTCCGCTCGATCAGGGTTATCAAGAAGCTCTGTGATAGCTTTTGCAAGCGCATCAGGATCTGCAGGCGGGATAAGTATTCCCGCATCACCCACAACTTCAGGTAAAGCGCCACCTGCAGTGCTAATAACCGGAACGCCGCATGCCATTGCCTCTCCGGCCGGTATACCAAACCCTTCATATACTGAAGGAACAACTGCAAAGCCGGCCCTTGCGTATTGATAAACGAACTCATCACTGTCAATCCGACCTGTAAAGGTGATTAGGTTTCCTATACCAAGTTTTCTGATAAGTATTTCGATACTCCCATTTTTTTTAGGTTCTCCGATAACTATAAGCTTAATCTTGTGGGTATTAGAAACTATGGCTATTGCTTGCAAGAGGTAATGGAGCCCTTTTAACGGGATATCTGCACTGTTTGTTACAATTATGCGGTTTTTTTGACGCTTTATACCCGATATAGGGTAAAAAAGGTCCGTATCAATTCCATTTGGAATGATTCTAAATCTATGGAGAGGTATTTTAAAATCTTTACTTATATCATTTCTGGCAGATTCTGAGACAGTGATGATGTTTGAAAAGATTCTGGAAACCTTTTTCTGCATTCTAATAAATGAATACCATCGCATATGTTTTATCTTTTTCCAAAAAGACGAAGCAGATTTTATAGCAATATCTCTATCTATGGTGATGGGATGATGAATGGTGGCAACTGTCGGTA
This sequence comes from uncultured Desulfobacterales bacterium, assembly GCA_964594355.1. Classification (GTDB taxonomy): domain Bacteria; phylum Desulfobacterota; class Desulfobacteria; order Desulfobacterales; family JAUVVS01; genus JAUVVS01. The sequence continues at coordinate 14,052 of CAZQOH010000008.1, read as the reverse complement.
TAAATTTGTTTATATCCCGTATCCCGTATGAAAGGCTTTGGTTGTCATGCACAATATTATATTTGTGGAACCTGTTTTTTAAGAATCTGTAAGCTCTGATTCCAAACGTAAAAGGTTCCGGGAAACCCATGGTTGAAACCCCTAACCATTCAATAAGATTGACGGGGTTTGAAAGTTCTTTTAAGGTGGGCATCCTGAACAGGTTTTCCGGATTGTACAGGTCAAGACAAGGAAGCCGGAACGTTGGAATGCCATTGTCAAGGAGGGGATCGGGTGGTCCGGTAACTACTTCTACGTGATGACCAAGATCTTTAAGCGCCCTGCTTAAGTTTTTTATATAAACCCCCTGGCCGCCGCAATGAGGATTACTTCTGTAACTCAAAAGGCATATTCTGAGCCGGTCGGGGCTATCTTTTGGAATCTGGTGCATTTTATTTAAAATTTATAGCTAAAAAAAAGATTTATGGACTTGCTTTCCCAATCCACTTTATTGAGTTTTGTTGAAATTGTTTCCCCGGTTGAAAAATAAAGTTTGTCAATACCGCTGCTTGTCCGCCAATCCTGCCAGATTGTCATCAGACCCACGTTCCAGTGTTTATCGAGAGTTTTGTTTATACCCACTTTTATTACAATTCCTTTTCCTTTGGCTTTATGTGTGTAGCTTACCGGGTGAGCAAAATCGTCCCTTAAATTCCAATCGGCTTTAGCTTTATAATTGGCTGTGTGAAATTCTAAGGAAGATGATAAGGATACGTTTTTTGTAACTTTAAAAAAAGCATCCATGCCAAGCCACCAGGTGTTCCATTTTGCTTGATAAGTGCTGTTTAAATCTGGAAAGGATCCAATGGCAGGGGTGAGTTGCGGAGTGGCAACGGTTTGTACCCCGTTTGTGATACGAAGATTTTGCTGGTGATCGGAAATGCCGATTAATGGTGCTATTTTTGATTTTTTATTGTTCAAATAGAATTGATAGCCCAAACCGACGGTAATATCTTGGACATCATCATTATTTATTTCCGATTCTGATCTAGAAAAAAGACCTTCTCTGTTATCAATGTAATAATCTGAATCTGTACATTTACCGTCTATGATTCCACCGTAATATAATGTTGACCGAAGATATATCTCTTTAACGGTTAAATCAAAATCAAAACCATATTGAAAAATAATTAAATCATTAAATTCCAATTCAGATAATATATTAGGATGCCCGTCTTGATCGGCGATACTCCATTTGAGATCGTCGATTCGAAACCCGATACCCGGATGAATTATGAGATCTACATTTTCATTCTGAAACTCAAATGCATAAGGATTTGGCAAATTGGTTAGGAAAACTACTATTCCCAAGAAAAATATTTCAAAATATTTCATTATATTTGATGGTTTCGTAAAAAGCACAATTACTTATGAATTAACAAAAAGCCGAATTCACTCTGTTTTAGGTGTCAAGTTTGCCGTAAATTCGCCAATAGTATATGCCGCTGTGATTCCTAAACATATGGCCAGGATGTCTAAATGATCATAGGTTCCTTTGGTAAAGTAATTTGCCAAAATGTTTGCAGTCGAATTGTGAGAAAACAACTTTACCATAAGTTCAGCTATTTGTTGGCCAAAAAATTGGCCTATTTCAAATATGATATCAATGGCCAGCCAGGAAAGGCAGATAATTCCTCTGACTTTTCTGGCTCCCGCTGGGAATAAGGCCATGGTGAGTAAAGCAAAAGAGAATGGGTGTATAAAATCGGGTAAAAACCCGCCTAAAAAGCCAAATACATCTATTCTAAAAAGTAAATTTCCGGCAAATTCGCTGACAATTCTGCCGATATGACTGGAATCAGCCGGTCTGCTAATGATATATTCTAAAGATCCTAAAAAAAGGGCCCCTAGCCCCAGACCGATTCGAATTATATTACCCTTATTCATTTTTAAAATATTGATGGTCTTAAAAAAAGTCAAAAAAGTAATCTTTTTACTCGACCCTAAAAAGAAAATTGAAGGGAAAGCAATATATCTTTGTTTTTATGACCGTATGCAAGACCGATTTTCGTGTTTTCTTTTAATTTATCAATAAATTGCTTATTTTTTATTTTGTTATATTTGTGGGCGCCGGCTATTGCACCATAAATATTGCCCGAATAGAAACCGAGTTCAAAAAAAGTAATGATTCCTCCAAGAGCAATAAGGTCATTATCAAAGGATTCATATGCTGCGTACATCAAGCCGCCGTTTAGCAAAAATGCTATTATGGCATCCTTGTATCTTCCACAATAAAGATATCCTGCCCCTGGAATTATTGACAAGGTTCCTGCTAGAGTCGGGTTCTTTCTTGTAATTAATCTTTCTTTGTCTAATTCAGCAGAAAGTCGTTGTAATTCGTATTTATTTTTATTTTGTATACTTATCTTTCCGAAATATAAGCGGGCATTATCCCACGATGCCGTTTCAAGGAAGATCCATCCTAACCTGTAATATGCTTCGTCCTGTATATTCAAATTATCTGTAAGTTTAATTAGATTATTAAGGTTGATAACGGCGGGGCCTGGCTCATTAAGTTTTGAATAGCATTCACTGACCATAAAATATGCCTTTGTAGTAAAATCTAATATAAAAAGGTCAGTATTGTAGTATTTATCGATTAAAGTTTTGAAAGAATTTATGGCCTCCCTGAGACGTACGCTATTATAAAATGACAAGCCTACATTATACATTGCCGATTTAACCCTTTCATCTTGGGGAAATAAATAGATAAACCGTTTGTATTCATCTATGGCTCTTAAATATTCACCCGTTGAAAAATAGTATTCCGCAAAATCGAATTGTTTATCAGAATCGATAAGAAGAGCAGGCTCGGCAAAAGATTGAGAATGTGGGAAAAAGATTGTGATAATGGTTAAAGAAACAATACTAAAATAGATAAAGAAATTTTTTGCACATACTGTGTTACTTTTCAGCAACCCTTAGCACCTCTTCGATTGTGGTAATGCCATTTAAAACTTTTTGTATTCCGTCTTGGCGCAAGGTAACCAAATCTAATCTTAACGCTTCTTCTTTTATACGATAGGAATCATAGGTTTTGAGTATTAAATTTTTTAACTTGTAGCCTAAAGTCATTATTTCAAAAATACCTATCCTTCCCCTATAGCCGGTGTTTAAACATTTTTCACACCCTTTTGCTTTGTAGATAGTACTATTTTTGAACTGGTTCTGAGTAATACCTATGCCATTAAGGGAAATTTCATCAGGGGTATATGATTCTTTACAATAACTGCAAAGGACCCGGACAAGTCTTTGTGCTGCAACAGCAATAACCGTTGATGAAATTAAAAAGGGCTCTACACCTATATCAACAAGGCGGGTTATAGCACTTGCGGAGTCATTTGTATGTAGTGTGGAAAAGACAAGATGACCAGTCAGCGCCGACTGGACAGCTATTTCTGCTGTTTCCTGATCCCGTATCTCTCCTATCAATATAACATCAGGATCCTGCCTGACAATTGATCTGAGTCCCTGCGCAAAAGTGAGATTTATCTTGGGATTGACCTGTATTTGGCTGATTCCTTGAATTTGATATTCAACAGGGTCTTCTATTGTAATAATGTTTATGTCAGGTATATTGATGGAGGATAAGATTGCATAAAGAGTTGTGGTTTTACCACTTCCAGTGGGTCCGGTTATAAGGATAATACCGCTTGGCGATCGAACAAGGTCTTCAAGCAGATTAAGTTTTTCGGACTCCAGACCTATATCAGAAAGATTAAGTAATGAACTTGTTTTTCTAAGGAGCCGGAGTACGACACGCTCACCAAACGAAGTCGGTATAGTGGAAACCCTCACATCGATTTCCTGATTACCCATTTTAATTTCTAGACGCCCGTCCTGGGGGAGTCGTTTTTCTGCAATATCCATCTTTGCCATAACCTTGATTCTGGAAATCAGGGTGGGTTGGATCCATTTCGGCGGAGTAAGAAGGTCAAAAAGGATACCGTCTACCCTATAACGGACCTTGAAACTGGTTTGGTAAGGTTCGATGTGGATATCACTTGCCCGTGCTTTTACTGATTGTGATATGATATGATTCACAAGTTTGATAATAGGTGCATCACTGATGTCATCCAAAAGATCTGAAGTATCCTCAATTTCGCTGATGATAGTACTACCGTTTTCTTCCATATCCTGGACAAGCTGCTCAGCGGAATCTCTGCTCAGGTCATAGGATATATTTATAGCAGAAAGAATATTATCTTTTGTTGAAAGAACAATTTGAAAATCGTTCATTCCGAGGACCCTGACAAGATCATCAAGTGGCTGGAAATGGGCAGGATTATTAATAGCAATTATCCAGTCTGAGGTATCAATCGTTTCTTTTGGTTCCTGTTTATCCTGTTGATGCGAATTATTATTATAGTTGGAAATCTGATCCCTATTTTCCAATGGAACCATAACATGTTTTTTAAGAAATTGGATCGGAACATGCTGGGTAAAATCGATCCCGAATTTTTCCAAGGAGAGATTATGCCAAAAAGGGATATTATAATAGATGCTTAATGCTTCAAGGAGTTGTGGTTCAGTAATGATTTTTTTTTTGAGAAGTATTTCTCCTATATTTTCATCTGTTTCATTTTTTTGTTTATAAATTTCATTGATAACTTCGTCAGAGAGACCAAAGTTGTCTTTAAGTATATGTGAAAGGCGCTTTGCCATATGCTAAATTCCTAATTTATTTTGAAGCTTCCGATTCTGTGGAATTAGAAACTGATCCTTTCTTTGTTTTTTTGTACATTTTGATTTTTCCCTCTTTAATTTTGTCGATATGATCTTTCTTTTTGCGGTAGATTTCTTTTGCTTCTGCAGGACTTTCGATAACATGCGGTGTAAGAAACACAAAAAGGTTGGTTTTTTCGCGCCCTTTATAGCGTGATTTAAAAAGCCAGCCGGTCAAGGGTATATCCCCAAGACAGGGGACCTTGTATTCAGTTTTTGAGAAGCTGTCGTCAATGAGCCCTCCAATGACAATCGTATTTTTATCATTTACGATTACAGTCGTTTCAATGGTACGCTTTAACGTAGTAGGGCGGTCTTGCTCGGTTGTGGATTCTCTTTTGGTTACTTCCTGAGAAATATTAAGGCGAACCATACGATCTTTACTGATATTTGGTGTAATCTTTAATGTTATTCCAACATCCTTGTATTCCCATGCGCTGTACTTTTCTTCACCAGCGATTGTCCCCAATTTTGTCTGATAGGGAATATTCTTTCCTACAGTTATCTTAGCTTCTTCGTTATCCATAGTTAAGATTTGCGGCGTTGAAAGTATGTGAACGTCTTCGTCTTTTTTATAGGCCCTCACAACAGCCCCCAGATTTGGAAAAACAGCATTTCCAATCTGAACGGACCCGCCGAATACCCCCAGGGAAAAACCGGTGGGTAATACTCCGAGACCTGAACCTGAAGTAGGATCTGGATCCGACGGTATACTTATTCCAAGAAGATTTTCGTTTTCATCGTTAAATCCGCCGCCATAGCCTCCTTCTCTATCTCTGTAACCGGTTTCTCCCATAGCTGTCCACTCGGTACCAAGATTAAATTCCTTGTCCACATTGACTTCCATGATCAGGCATTCAATATAAACCATGGCCCGTGGAATATCCAGTTTCTTTATTATCTCTTCAAGAATCAGGTAGTCCTCTTTTTCCGCCATAATAATAAGACTATTGGTAGATTTGTCCGCAGTTATTCTTACTTGTTCGGAAACAACAGATGTTTTTTTCCCTTTGGCCTTCCCGCTTTGTTTTGACGGAAGAGCTTGTAAAACTTTGGCTAGATCTTCCGCCGTAGCATTTTCAAGATAAAAGACATGTATTTTCTCTTTGCCGCGCGGGGTTTCCTTGTCAAGCATTTTTACTAATTTTTTGATTCTTAATGTTTCGTTTTCGCTGGCAAGCAATATTATTGTATTTGTCCGTTCATCTGCAACGACTTTGATTGGTTTTTCCGGTACTCCCTTTTTAGGTTTTTTTCTTGTTTTAAAGACAGTATCTAGAATTTTTGTAAGTTTTGGGGCATTTGCAAAATCAAGCGGGATTACGGAAATTTCTTGGCCGACTCCTATTATATCAATTGCTTTCACGATCTTAAGCAGCCGTTTTATATTTGAATATACATCAGTTACGATAAGAATGTTTGTTGGAGGATAGGCCAGGATAACACTGCTTTTTGAAATCAAAGGGGCAAAAAGCCGCTTAATTTCATTGGGGTTTGCGTACTTTAATGGTATGAGATGTGTGACAATCCTGTCTTCGGGAGAATCGGCTTCTTCTTTTAATTTGGTTTCAATATTCTTTGCTCTTGCATCGGGCGACGGAACGATTTTTATTATTTTACCCGATCTTACAGTTGTATAGCCATGGACCTCCAGAACAGATTCAAATACTTTGTAAGCCTCTTTTATGGAAATTTTGGTAGGGGAAATTATCGTTACTTTTCCTTTTACCCTATGATCTAAAATAAAATTCTTGCCGGTTAGCTCACTTATGAATTTAACAAAAACATTGATATCAACATTGTTAAAATTTATGGAAATAAAGCGGTCAGATGTTTCTGCCACTGTTAAGCTGACCGGCATCAGCAAACAAAAACAGAACACTATCAAGATAATGCCCTTTGAATTATTGCAGTATGATTTCATAGATATTCTATTTAAGCCCTTAGTAACTCAACATCGACAAAAAAGCCGGTATAGGTGTTTAGACATAGAACAGATCATTGAATACACAAATTTGAGCATTTAGTCAACTTAATGCAATTATTCAATATTAAAATTTATTGTTTGAGGCCGGCCGTGTCGCTTTATTTCAAGCGTCACGCTGGAGGATGTTTTAAGGCTCTCATATAGCTTCAAAGCATCGTCCACTGATTCGATAGTATTCCCCTCAACTCCTACTAATATATCATCATTTCTTAATCCCATCTTTCTGAAAATGGAATTTGGTCTTATACCGGACAAACTGAGGCCGTCAGAGATTCCATCTTCAAAGTGCGGCCGTATTTTTACCTGTTTCATTAGCTGGCTTATGTTTGTTACAGCTTTTTCTATCTGAGAACGTTTTATTACTTTTTTTTGAGATATTTTTGCGCTTGGTGATTCATGACGCTTTATTGGCTTTCCACTGCTGTACATTTCCTCCATTTCTAAAAATTCATCTTTGCCGTCTACATTCAATATAACTTTTTCTCTTAAAATCTTCTTCACGATTGCGTTTTGAGCAGTATCTCCAATTCTGTATAGATTTTGTTTTTTGTCTTTAGAATCTTCGATAACAGCATAAATTTCATTATTGTTACCTGTTACTGTTCCCCAAAGTTTCAATTTTAATTCTGTTTGTTTTAGAGCTTTAATATTAACCTCTTTTGGTTTTTGTTCCGACTTTTTTTCAATGTTGAAAAGATTACGTTCACTTATTGTTTTGTAATAAGATAATGAGTGTTGCTTTATGTCTTCTTTGGATAGTACCTGCCTGCTGATTATTCTGGTTAGAGGACCATGATCAAGCCGCGAAGTTACTAACTTATAGAAAACATTTACACTAAAATAGAGAGCTGCCGTTGTTAAGAAAATGTTAAATATCGCAGTAAATTGTTTCATAATTAAA
>CAZQOH010000008.1:0-6300 GCA_964594355.1 uncultured Desulfobacterales bacterium | reverse complement strand
TAAACTAACGCCAAGAAAAACTAGGTTTATCAAATGTACCGCCAATCCTAAAGGAAAAACCGCTTTTACCGGATTTTTTCTTGGGAAATAAAATTTTTGTAAAAGCTTTTCCAAGGTTTGTAATTAAAGAAGGATGTGGATTAATTGTTCCTGTGAGATTTAGAATGCTTTCCCCCAGAGGGTTTCTTTTAGTGACGAGTCCGGAAATACTTGCATCAATTTGGTGCCCTTTTATAATACATTCTTTTATTTTAAGCCTCATATTCTCAAATATCATATTTGCTTTAATGCTTCTGAAAGTGATACTATCAAAACTGAAAATAGGTGTTGCAGAGTCCACCTTGCTGTCTGTTATGTTAAGATCGGCACTTATATTTAGATCTTTTCCTTTATTGTTACTGTATGAAACTTTTCCTGCAAGTATTCCTGATATCTTATAATCAGATAGATTCTGTATGGCATGAATATCTTTTATCTGAATACCGGTCAGAGCAGCTTCAATCATAATCCTGTCGGTAGGGTTAATTCCAAAAATATCGACCTTGCCTTGCGTAATTCCCTTATATGCTTTACCCTTAAAAAAAAAGGTGGTCTTTGGGCGAATAAGCGATATAATTTTAGGGGTTATCTTTATCAGCTCAGCGTCAAGGAAAGGATTGTCAAGATAATAGAGACTTACATCGCCAAACCTCAAGCCGGGAGGGAGAGTGGGCTTTATTTGGTTAATTGTTATATTCAAATCCGGATTGGTCTTACGCAGACTAATAGCTATGTATTTTTCTGCTGTTTCGGATGGGAATAGATAGTAAAGAAAAAAGGCAGTTGCTGCAATAATAAATATAACATATCCTATCCACTTTTTGATTTTACTCATAATCTAAATCCCATTATTTGCTATTTGCTATAAAAAAGTCGTTTTTTGACTTTTTACGAAACCGTCAACAATTAACAAAGAACTTTTAACTATTCCCCTGAATCGTATACGTTTAAATTTCAATTGTTTCAACATGTAAAACAGCGTTGATAAATTGTTTTTGCTTTCCTGTTTTTGTAATTGAAATCCTTTTTATAAACACATTGTTATTTGAAGTTTCGATCTTATAGAGATATGTGGTCAATTGCTCTAAAGTTATTGCCTGAAGCTTCATTTCAACAAGTGAAATCTTGTATTTGCTGTTTTTTTGAGCTGAGGAAGAAGGCTTCATATACGATATATGGTCTTTTATACCTGCTTCACCGGTATTTTTGTCGAGAAAAGAAAAAAGTGTAAAACCCTTTTTCCTCTTTGCAATGAGGTTTTTAGATAAATCAGACTTTTTATTGATCATATCGTATTCTGATTTAAGGACTATCATCTCCTTTATGATTTTTGTTTTAACCTCAATGGCTCTTTTAAGCCGATCCCTTTCGTCGATGAATGGGAAAAGAATAAACTGAAAAAAAACAAAAAGGCATATAAAACCAGCTGTAAGATAAATTGAATATTTTTCACGTTTGCTCAGTTTGATTGCCATAATTATGTCCGTTTAAAGTTGTCTAAAAACAATATTGAGCCATTGTATGCATAGCCAAAGTAAAGGTCAAAAGTATTACAACTGGATCTTTAGCTTGAAGCGCACACGGTTTCCAGATTTGTTAATGTTAGCAGAGCTAATAGTAACTTTTTGAAATAAATCTGCCTGTTCAAGAAGATTTTTCATGTCGTCCACGGAATTGAACGTGTCGGTATTTCCGGAAATCAGAATATCTGTTTGCCCGACCAAAAGCCTTGTAAACTCAACGTCGGTTTTCTTTGATATGAGCTTACTGATTTCATTTAGTATATCAATAACAAGTATTTTTCTTTTTGTTTCAAGTGGGAATAAAGATTTTTTTTTCTCCTCTTGTATTTTAACCTTCATCTGCTGCAGCGGATCGACGATTTTTTTGACCTCGGGAAATGTCCCTTTAAATATCTGTGTTATATGGCTGTTTAAGTTTATCAGCTTTTTCCTCATAGAATTTGAATCGATAATGATATTTCCAAATACTAAAGCTAAAATCAGCCCCAAAAGAATACTTGTTTTAATTATTGCTTTTTTGTGTTCTGCCCAATACTTTTTTCCGGCAAGAGAGCTTTTGCGAAAGTTTATAGTATTAGTTCCTTCAATTTCAATTAAGGCAAGTGCAAATGCATTGTCCATTAACGCTGGTTTCCAATGCTTTGCCGGGGCTTCATTCATCGTATAATCTGAATCACGAACGAAATCTACGTTATGAACGGGAAGTCCCAGAATTCGGGCTATATCATCTTTAAAACCAACGTCGCTTATTCCGGATCCAGTTATAAATACTCCATTTGGTTCGAAGTCAAAACGCAAAATTTCTTCCAATGCATTAAGTGTGCGCTGAATATTGGTACATAAAGATTCTATCTTCAATGATGATGCCGTACTTATTGGAAAGGAACGGATCAGGCATATTTGTCCGGGGATAATAGCAAATATAGTGCTTTTATTGGTATGAATGTCGACAAGGAGCCATTTTTCAGTGATATCTGTATTGTTAGCCATACAAAGGGCTAAGGGATAGCCTCCGACTGTTATAATATCTGGTTCAATTTTAAAGGATGCAAGTATGTCTAAGTAAGACTTCAGGTTCGATTTTTCGACAGCCGCGGTAATGAGGTCTGTATGATCTGTTTGGTCAGACAGCTTAATAGCCTGAAAATCGATTATCAGATCCTCGACATGATACGGCATTATCGGTTCAAGCTCAAAAGGGAGAACTTGCCTGATCTTTTTCATCTCCTTGAATGGAACCTGGATATTCCTATAAAATATCTGGTCAGCTGGAAAAGAAGCAATGCATACTGAGCCGGTGATGTCTATCTCATTGGTAATAGTTTCTAAGGCGGATGCTATGCTGGTTTCGATCTCTTTTTGATCTGATATCGAAACATGTTTGTGGGCTGCAATCCAATTCCCCTTAATACCGGATTTTATTAAAACCGCGGATACAGCATCATTTCGAATGTCAAGCCCAAGTATCTTTCTGCTCATGATCTGGTATCTTTCATAAAGTCCATAAGGTAGTTTACAATTTTTTTACACACACTTCTTTGTAATCGTAATCCTAATCCTAATCATAATCAGTTTGATTACGATTAAGAGTAAGATTATGATTAGGATTAGGGAATGATATTTTCATATATGCTATTCTGAGACCTTTGCAAAACGCCCCCTTTTACCCAATTTCTGCGTTAGGCTCAACATTTTGCACGAAGTGAAGCTTTAGCGCTATCCTCAAAATACTCTATGTATTCCTGTGGTTAAAATTTTCGCCTTCCTTGAACTTGAACAAAATTGAGCATTTTTCAAAGGTCTCATTCTGTCTGCCAACTCAAGACCCTGCATATCCATTTGCCCGTTTTCTTGTCTTTTTCCCTGCGGACGACGGCTTTAGTCGTCGTCTCCATTTCGTTTAAAGTTGCAGTAGATTCAATTCGAAATAAATCGCTTGAAGCTGTAATGAGTCCTGGATCTATTTGAATATCACTGCAGCCGGGAGCATTTTTATACCATGCGGGATCAGAAAGATCATTAATATATTTGGAGTCGGTGGCTTCCTGACGATAGTTGAATATTGACAGGGCAAAATCTTCGTTTTCTGAAGGTAAAAGTGCTATCAGTACCGGAAGCTCTGCAGTGTTAATATTTATCTTCCCTTTATATGTAAAAGTGTTTTTACCCGCACTTGTTACACCGTAAATGGTCATATACCTGGAAATTCTAAACATTTCTCCAACACTTTGGTAAAGATCCCGTGTAATGCCCTTAATCAGAACAAGCTCGCCAAGATGATCGATTGGGCCGTTTCTGCAGTAATACGGGGGATCGAGATCCTGATAATATTCTGATTCCGCTCCATTTAATCCAGTGATTGCATCATCATCTCCGAAGTCCAGCCAGTCTTTCACAGAATTTATAACTGATGTTGGTTCAATCTCTTTAAGTGACTCGTCTTGAGAGAATAAAAGTCTCAACAAACGGTCCCACATAATCCTTTGGGATTCATTAAAGTCACGGCCCTCAGGGTATTTCACAAGTGCGTTAACTTGAATCCTGGCGAGTTCATCGCTGATTGTTAAAGTAGTCTTTCCATTTTCAAAGGGGATATCCTTTAATAGTTCATTTATTTTTTCAGAATTAGCCCAGTCTTCCTGAATAGAGTCTATGGTTGATTCATTTTTATCTTTTACCAGTATTGCCATAGCGGCATTTATGTCGGATGATGCCATATGTGTAAGTGTAAGACGATCCCGGGCAGCGGCTGTTGAAACGGCTGCAAATCGCATCTTTCTGTGCAATTCCAATGAAACTGTGATTATTATTGTGATAATCGTTAACGTTATTAGGATTGCTATTCCACGGTTGTTATTAAATACTTCTATTGGCATCATTATCCCTTCAACCGATTTGTACCCTATAACTTGGTAACGTTACCATAATTTCGAAAAAATGAGAAGTTGAATCATTTCCAAGCTCAAGTTTTATACCTATTGATTTAGGGGTGGCATATTTGAACTCTTCAGATTCGGAATCCCAAAGGTCGTATTCTACCCCGTCATGATCGTAATATTTAAATGTAAGCGACTTAACATCTTCACATAATATAGGATCCTTTCGATTCTCTTCAAAGGCTTTATAAGGATACAAACTGTCCGAACGTCTTAAAACATAATTATGCTCACCTTCGGGCTGAATATAATAGACAATTTCAGCAATTCCTTCTTGCATATTTTTTTCAAAATATATGTGTGCCAGTGAAGTAAATCTGAGTCTTGAAAAACCAACGGTACCTGGATATGTAAAGTCACCAACAATGCGATAAGGATCCGGTTTATCATCTAAATCCGGAGGAGAGTATTTAGGGGGCATGGAAATATGTACTGCATGCAAATCAAAAGTCATTCGGGCAAGACAATTTTTTGCCATATCATAAGAAGCAATACTCTCATGGATGGTTTGGATATTAGAAAATGTGGAGTTATATGAAATAAAAAGAGTTGTGATAATAATACTGAAGATAAAGAATGCTATCAGTATTTCAATCAGGGTAAAACCATAAATCCCTTTCTTAATGATGCATACTGGATGCGGAATGACAGACGACGGACGACGGACGACAGAGGGCGGACGACGGAGGACAGAGGGCGGATGATTGACAACTGGCGATGGATGCCAGAAGACGGATGATGGATAACGGATAATCACCGGATATAGATTGCTTGTATGTGACAAATTCTTATTCATGCAAAAACTTATATGTTCTAAAACTGTAAATAAGTTCATCATTATTATAAGAAATGGTTACTTCTATTTTTTTTAGACTTTCTGAAACAGCTCCAAGTATTTCAGACTCAATATTATCCATGGAAACGCTCCAACTATAATTCGGAAAATCATCTCCAAAATTTCCTGATTCGGCCATCTGATCATTTAAGGATGTTGTCTCAAGTTCAGCAATTTTGTTTTGAACCAGAAGGGGTGCGGTTGAATAAAATCTTGTAGCAAGATTCAAATTAATAGTCTGGGAATGCATTTTAAAAACAGCAATGAGGACGACGGCAATTATTGAAATTGCTACCATTATTTCAAGGAGTGTAAAGCCAAAATCCGGCTGCCTTTTTTCAATCCTCAAAGTCTTCATAATGTTCAAATAGCCTTACCTTTGATAGAAAAGGTTCAATAAGAAAAGACAGTCTTTTATTTTCGTTATCTTCAATATGAATGAATACCTTATCGGAATATCCATTTTTATAAAAACAGATTTCTGCTTCACCAAATGAAACTTTACCTTTGCCGACATACTCAATATCAAGCAGTTTTACTTTGTCAGGCAGCTCATATGCTTTTTGTTCTGCGCTTTTAAGCTCCTCTGGAGTCATAGGTTCGCTTGTTGACCATAACCTATTATTATCCAAGCTGGCATGCAGAATATAAAGTTGCTTCTTTAAAACTGCATTATCTTTAAGCATGTTTACTTTTCCGATAATCCAGCGTGAAACTTTTTTTGTTTCGTCCAATAGAATATAATTCTGAAATCGGGGCATAGAAAAAAAGAGTATAATACTGATAAGTGAAACTACAACAATGACTTCAATGAGTGTAAAACCTGAATTTTGTCTGAAATGTAACATATTAATTTAAAATAATTGAAAATTGAAGATTGAAGAATGAAGATTTAAGGAATTTTTCCATTATTTATTTTATACCGGTTGTCATAAATATGTTCCGATTGACCAGCGTCTGAACTTCC
>CAZQOH010000007.1:0-24269 GCA_964594355.1 uncultured Desulfobacterales bacterium | reverse complement strand
CGAGCCGTAGAACGCTTCAAATGTACCCACGATTAGCTCGGAAGTTCAGACGCTGTTCAATCGGAACATATTTATGACAACCGGTATATATACTCATATCCTAAATTAAAAAGGAATATAATGAAAAACTATAAACAAAAAGTTATTGAAACAACAAGGTTCTTGAAAAGTCATATTGAAAAGCTTCCTGAAATATGCATTCTCACAGGGACAGGGCTTGGTGAGAGTGTAGAATCACTTAATATTTCAACTCTTTTAGAATACAAAGATATACCTAATTTTCCTGTCTCAACTGTCCAAAGCCACTTCGGGAAACTGCTTGCCGGCAGCATGCAGGGGAGACAGGTTATTGCCCTGCAAGGTCGTTTTCATCTTTACGAGGGTTACACATCCCTTGAAGTTACCTTTTCTGTGAGAGTGATGCAGGAACTCGGTGTTAAAATTTTGATCCTTTCTAATGCCGCAGGAGGTTTAAATCTCGGATTTAAGACCGGAGATATAATGATAATTGCAGATCATATCAATTTTACCGGTTCAAATCCGCTTGTCGGTTTAAATGAAGAAACATGGGGTGAAAGGTTTCCCGATATGAGCAGTGCATATGATAAAAAGCTCGCAGGACTTGCTGAAAGTTCCGCCAAAAAAACCGGGATCTATTTGCAAAAGGGAGTCTATGCAGGACTCAAAGGTCCGTCACTTGAGACACCTGCCGAAGTACGTTTTCTCAAAACTATTGGCGCTGATGCAGTCGGTTTCTCAACGGTTCAAGAAGTAATTGCAGCTGTTCATGCAGGAATGAAGGTACTCGGGCTTTCAACGATAACCAATGTTCATAATCCGGATGCTCCCGCACCTGCTTCTGTTGAAGAAATTATTGCCGTGGCAAAAGAGGCTGCACCTAAATTAGAAACAATTATAAAAGAAGTTATTAGGAATTTAGATGAAAATGAACTCAACTGACATACTCGTTACAAACGGCACTGTGTTGACCATGGATTCCAAAGATACACAGCTTAAAAACGGCGTAGTTGCCATTGAAAAAGATAAGATTATTGCCGTAGGGCATATGGATGAGTTTTCAACCTGGAAAGCATCTCGAATTATAGATGCACGTGGTGGAATTATCATGCCTGGACTTGTAAATGCACACACCCATGCATCCATGACCTGCTTCAGGGGTCTTGCCGATGATCTCCCCTTGATGACCTGGCTTAATGAGCGTATTTTTCCGGCCGAATCAAAACTGGATTATAATAAGGTTTATTATGGGGCGCTTCTAGCTTGTGCTGAGATGATTCTATCCGGTACCACTTGTTTTTGCGATATGTACCTGTTTGAAGATGCGGTGGCCGTTGCGGCAAAGGAAGCGAAAATTCGTGCTTTAGTGGGAGAGGTTTTGTACGATTTTCCCTCACCCAATTATGGTCCTATAGAAAAGGGTTTTGCCTATACAGAGAATCTCGTCAAAAAATGGAAAGATGATCCCTTAATAACGGTTGCTGTTGAACCCCATACACCATATCTTTGTTCGCCGAACCTTCTCAAAAGGGCCTCTTCCCTTTCAGAAGATTATAATCTGCCGATTGTTATACATGTTTCTGAAACAGAAATCGAGGTGTCAAATAGTCAAGATCAACATGGTCTTACACCAATAGGTTTTCTTGCAGATTTACAGATTTTGTCACCAAACCTTCTTGCTTGTCACTGCGTTGTTCTTACTGATGAAGATATTGCTCTTTTAAAGCGATACGATGTAAAGGTCGTTCATATGCCGGAAAGCAATATGAAACTGGCATCGGGCATTTCTCCGGTACCAAAGCTGTTAAAAGAAGGGGTATGTGTCGGGCTTGGAACAGATGGAAGTGCAAGCAATAATAATCTTGATCTATTTTTGGAAATGGATACTGCGGCCAAGCTCCATAAGGTGAATACTTTTGATCCCACCGTTATGGATGCCAACACAGTATTGAAGATGTGTACTATTGAAGGGGCCAGAGCACTCGGACTTGGTGATCTAACGGGTTCTCTTGAGCCGGGTAAGAAAGCGGATTTAATCATTATTGATACACATAAGCCTCATCTCACGCCAATGTATGATCCTGTCTCCCATCTTGTTTATGCCGTCAGTGGAAGCGATGTAACAACATCCATAATAAACGGTGAAGTGGTCATGGAAGACCGGAAGCTTATGACAATAGACATTGAGAAAGTAATGAAAGATGTAAATACTATAGCAGAAGAAATAAAATTTTACTTCACTTGAGCGATAACGTTCAAGTGAAAGTTATTTCCTTAAAACAGGAAATTTAATTTATCTTTAAATTGATATGGAATTTTTTCGTAATCATAATCTAATAGATTATCATGATCAAGAGGCGATTTAGGGTCATAGTTTCCCCTTGAAGGAATCTCATAATGTTTGATCTTGTTGTCCACAACGGTATAATAGTAACGGTTAATCCTGACTTTGACATTATAAAAGACGGTATTGTTTGTATAAAAGACGGAAAACTTGAGGACGTTGGGGCAAGGAATATTGATTTGCCTCTTCCTGATGCAAGGACTATTATAGATGCAAAAAATGGAATAATCATGCCCGGCCTGATAAACACTCATACACATCTCCCCATGGCTTTATTCAGAGGGCTTGCCGATGATCTTCCACTTCACGTTTGGCTTAATGAACATATCTTCCCTGCTGAAGGAAAGCATATAAATCCCGAGTCTGTTAGAGTTGGAACCCTGCTGGCTTGTGCAGAGATGATACTTTCAGGGACAACAACGTGCTGTGATGGCTATTTTTATGAAAGCTGTGTTGCGGAAGCGGTTTGCGATTCAGGTATGAGGGCTGTTCTTGGTCAGGGTGTTATCGATTTTCCAGCTCCGGGTATTCCGAATCCATCGGATAATATTAAAATCGCCGTGAGGTTTGCAGAGAAATGGCAGGATCGATATAGTATCATAACCCCCTCAATATTTTGCCATTCACCATATACCTGCTCTGAAGATACATTGCATAAAGCCAAAGATCTATCAGATTCTATAGGATTACTCTTCCAGATTCATGCGGCGGAAACAAAAACCGAATTTGATCAAATTCAGTCAAAACACAAGGCCTCACCGATTCAATACCTTGATCGTATCGGTGTGCTGGATCAAAATACGTTGCTTGTTCATGCCATATGGATAGAAGATGATGACATAGAAACTATATTAAAATCGGGAGCAAATGTTTCCCATACACCGGGAAGCAGCATGAAACTTGCTTCAGGCATCGCGCCTATTTCCAGACTTTTAAATGCAGGAGTAACGGTCGGTCTCGGTACAGACGGGTGTTCAAGCAATAATAATCTTGATCTTTTCCAGGAAATGGACTTAGCTGCAAAGCTTCATAAAGTTAATAGACTTGATCCGACAGTCATGAATGCAGAGACCGTCCTAAAAATGGTGACAATTGAAGGGGCAAAAGCCATTGGCCTTGAAAAAACTATCGGTTCTTTGGAAATAGGAAAAGAGGCGGATCTTATCATTATAGATACCCATAAGCCCCACCTTGTTCCCATGTATAACCCAATATCCCACATAGTCTATGCCGCCATTGGTTCGGATGTGCGGGATGTCATTATTTCCGGAAAAATAATTATCAGAGATAAGCGTCTGCTTACCCTAGATCTTGAAGATATCCTTACGAACGCAAATTTATTAGGTGACTCAATAGATGATTCAATCCATTGACAAAGAAATATCAGTATCATATATTCGAAATTACCAAAGGTGATTTTAATATTTTTGTAAACCGTTATAAAGTGTTACATATTTTCTAAATGAATTCAGATTTTTTCTGGAAAAGGTACGGTCGAATTTTTATAAAAACCAGCAAATTCAAATGACACGGATTGTATGAAACTTTCAGATATTGTTGATATTTTAAATGCTTCTGTTTTGACAGGGGAAGATCAGCTGGACGAAGAAATATTTACAGGCGGTGCCAGTGACTTGATGAGTGACATTCTGGCCGGAGTTTCTGAGGGATGTATTCTTTTGACGGGATTGACCACCATTCAGGTGATTAGAACTGCCATGGTAGCCGATGTGAGGGCTGTGGTGTTTGTAAGAGGGAAAAAGCCTCCAGAGGAGGTGGTTGAGCAGGCTCGATCGCAAGGCGTCACCCTGTTATCATGTCCATATTCCATGTTTGTTTCCTGCGGTAAGCTTTACTCTTCCGGTATAACAGGGTTAGATGGAACTAAATAGTGTCTGAACGAAAAGTGCAAGATTTCTTCATAAGTCCCCTTTTCCAAAGGGAGGAGATTTATAGGGTTTTTGTTCAAACACTAAATAGGCTCGAAAATCCCAGGGCCGTGGCTTATTAAGTCATAACCCGCCCTACATAGTGGAGGTTAATTTTTGGAGTCGACTCTAAAGAAGTGTTTCTCAATTATACAAGGGGATTTTATTAGGGCTGGAGAGGCTTCTATAAAAGTTCAGAATATACTCAAATCCTTGAATTTTGAACCTAAACTAATCCGGCGTATCGCAATTTGCGGCTATGAAGGTGAGATGAATGTTGTAATGCACGGGAGCAACGGCCTTTTGTGCGCTGAAATCAATTCAGGTAAAGTAATATTAGATATTTCCGACGAAGGACCCGGTATAGAGGATATAAACCTGGCCATGCAAAAAGGATATTCTACCGCAAAAGATGAATACCGGGAGATGGGCTTTGGTGCCGGTATGGGACTTCCGAATATGAAGAAAAACGCAGACGATATGACCGTAGAATCTGATCCAAAAAAGGGAACGCTAATTCGGATGTTTTTTAACATTGCCAAAGAAGAATAAGACTGGTTGAAGAGATGCAATCTTCCTCATACGTCCATTTTAAAAAATCCTGTGGGGGGCAGGCTACTTGTGTCAAGGTGTGCCCCACAAAGGCAATTCGCTTAAAGAGCAATGAGTCGATCCAAGTGGTGGACCATTGCATCGGTTGCGGAGAATGTATCAGGGTGTGTCCAAAAGGCGCTGTGAGTGCAGCGACAAATAAATTTTCTGAACTTGAAATGGATCAGATATCCGTAGCACTCGTCTCGCCGGTCCTCTATTCTCAGTTTCCGGGTGTGATGCCGAAAGATATATTGCTGGGTCTCAAGCAGATGGGATTTTTGCACACGGTAGATATGTCTTATTTCCTTGAGATGTTTCAGTGCGCCACCGAAGAATTTATCGTTAGAAACCGTACCGACCAAAAATCCCCATGGCCTCTTATATCTCCTGTTTGTCCGGTGGTGGTCAGACTGATTGCTTATCAATTCCCAACCCTTTTACCAAATGTCATTCCGGTTTTGAGACCTGTCGCCCTTATGGCACGTGAAGTCAAAAAGCAGATTACCCGGGAATATGGCGTGAATGAGGAAGCGGTTACCCTATATTACATAAACCCTTGCCCGACAAGTAGTCAACCTAATAACAACTTCTCTCAACAAAAACAAGCTTCTATGGATAAGGCACTGGGAATCAACGATATATATACCAAACTGATCCATCAGATAGAAAAAATCAGGGAATCCGATCAGATTCCTTTTTCTCAGGAACGTTTTGAGTTTGAAAATTGCGCCACTGGAAACGGTCCATTGTGGGGGTTGTCAGGTGGTGAGATTGCCGACATGAATATAGATCATTCTCTTGCGGTATCCGGATTAAAGGAAACCATTACATATCTTGAAAAGATTGAGCTTGGATTATTCCGAGACATGGAATACATCGAATTCAGAGTGTGTCCTGAAGGGTGTATTGGAGGAGTGCTGACAGTCATTGATAAATATCTGGCTAAAAGTGCTGTTCAAACGATGGTCAAAATGCTTGGGCTTGGAAAGCGGCTGTCCCGCAGCCATATCCTCCGGCTTTACGAAAAGGGACGGTTTCATGTGGAGGCAAAGCCTTCCAAGCTGCAACAACTTTTCGGCGCACAAAATGAGCCTTTATCAATAGAATCTTTGAAGGAGATAGAAAGGATCCGGGAACACATTCACGGGATTGACTGCGCTGCATGCGGTGCACCGGATTGTAGGACCTTTGCCGAGGATGTTGTCAGAGGAGTGGCTTCACTGAACGAATGCCTCATCCTTCATGCACGCGGAATGATTGAGGGACAAAATGCATAAGTGCAGATTGTGACCGTTTACACTATAAATCGTTACGAATTTCTTAGATAGACTAAACAAAAGGATGGTGGATGTGACTGTAAAAGATCTGGTTAATAAATTCGGATTGCATGTTGCAGCAGGACAAAAAGGTCTGGATAATCTTGTCCAGGGCGGGCACTGCGGTGACCTATTAAGTGAGGTGATGGGAAATGCCCCCGTTGGATGTGTATGGCTGACAATACAGAGTCATCAAAACATAATAGCCGTTGCCGTTTTACGTGAAATGGCAGCTATTATTCTCACCGGTGGAGGTATTCCAGATGATGACACACAAGAAAAAGCGGATAAAGAAGGAATTCCTGTTCTCCAATGGCCCGGTAAGGCCTTTGATCTAGCAGGTCGTCTTTACGCTGCCGGTGTGAAAAACGCTGATTCTGAAAAGGCCTGAAACGGGAATTCAATATAATGAACAACGCACTGTTGAAATGTTTCAAGGCGGATCTGCACATTCATTCATGTCTTTCACCTTGTGGCGAATGGGATATGAGCCCCAAAAGAATAGTCGAAAAAAGCCTTGAAAAGGGCCTTGATATCATCGCAATTTGTGACCACAACACGGCGGAAAACGCAGAAGCGACCATGCGAGCCGGTGAAAAGAAAGGCGTCTGCGTCTTACCCGGAATGGAGGTATGTTCAAAAGAGGAGGTCCATATAGTCGCTCTTTTTGATAGGCTGGAGCAAGCTATGGCAATGCAGGAATATGTATACGCTCAACTTGAGGGAGAAAATCAGCCGGAGGTGTTTGGTGATCAGGTGATAGTTGACGAAAATGACGAAGTTCTTGATGAGAATCATAGGTTACTGATTGGTGCTACCCGATTAGGACTCCATGAGATTGCAGAGAAAATTCATTTCTTAAGAGGTTTGAGCATCGCTTCCCATGTGGACAGGCCTGCTTTTGGGATTATCAGCCAACTGGGCTTTATTCCACCCGATTTGAAGCTTGATGGTATAGAGGTTTCATACCATATGTCCCTGAAAGAGGCCCCGGAAAAGATATTGGAAAGTAAAAACCTTCCTTGTGTGACATCCTCAGACGCCCACTTCCAGGACGATATTGGAAAAGTATGGACGGTCTTTAGACTGGCAGCTGCTACTCTGGAAGAGATTCACCTTGCATTTCAAGATAGGGGTGGGAGGCGGATAGAAGCCTGAATGCGTGAAATTTCTCTTCATATCATGGATATTGCAGAAAATGGAATAACAGCCGGCGCCGACTGTATCCAGATTGTTATAGATGAGTCATGCAATGAAAATCGCTTAAAGATCGAAATCAAGGATAATGGAAAAGGGATACCGAATAACATGGTTGACAAGGCGATTGATCCGTTTGTTACAACCAGAACTACTCGGCGGGTGGGTTTGGGTTTATCCCTTCTTAAGGCCGCTGCCGAAAGGTGTGATGGTGAGTTTGCCTTAGCATCCGAACCAGGGAAAGGTACCCGGGTTAAAGCCATTTTCCAATACGACCATATCGATCGCGCGCCTTTGGGCGACATGGCAAGTTCCGTTATTACGTTGATTGCCGGCAACCAGGATGTCGATTTTGTCTATATCCATATATTGGATGGAAAGAATTTTACTATGGACACCAGAGATATCAGAAAGGAACTTGGAGACATTTCACTGACCAATCCCACAGTAATCCATCATCTGACACAATCAATAAAAGAGGAGCTTGGACGACTGAAACAGCAAAAATAAAACTTAAAGAACTTGCACCTCGGAGAATAAAAGTCTCTAGTAATTAGTTGAAAATTAAATAAATGGGAGAAAAAAATGGCAAAACTTACCATTGACGACCTTAAAAAAATAAAAGAGAAAGTTTCAAAGGAAACCTCCTTGCGGGACGGAAAGGATAATATAAGAATTACTGTTCATATGGGAACGTGTGGAATTGCTGCCGGTGCCCGGGAGGTTATGAATGCCCTGATGGAGGAGATGGCACAGAGCGATCGACAAGACATCAAAGTGGTGGCTTCAGGGTGTTTGGGCATGTGCAGCAGTGAGCCTAACGTGACTGTTGAAATAGAGGGTGAAGAGCCGATTGTCTATCAGCATATGGTTGCCAATATGA
The DNA here is from genome assembly GCA_964594355.1 of uncultured Desulfobacterales bacterium. Classification (GTDB taxonomy): domain Bacteria; phylum Desulfobacterota; class Desulfobacteria; order Desulfobacterales; family JAUVVS01; genus JAUVVS01. The sequence goes on along the minus strand of CAZQOH010000007.1, from coordinate 15,989 downwards.
TGCGCCAAGTCTTTAAAAGACATGTCCTTCAGGGAGAGGTTCAGACCGGTTTCGCCCTGGCCAGGGTATAGGTAAGTCGGTCAATGTTAAGACACTAAAAAGGGGATATTAATGACCAGTCTCGAATTTCTAAAAAAAGTCAAAATATTCGATGACTTAAAAGATAATCAGCTGTCTGGTGTTATGGACTGCTGTCAGGAAGAGAAGTATCATCATGGTGACAGACTTTTTGGTGAAGGAGATGATGCTATCCACATGTGGGTGGTTATGGATGGGCAAGTAGATCTTCGTTTTGATTTACCAGGGCATCCTACTTCAGAAGAAAACACTATCTCCTCAATATCAGCATATAATACCTTCGGGTGGTCAAGCCTTGTACCACCGCATAAATACGGACTTTCTGCTTACTGCGCCACCAGAAGCTGCAAAGTATTAAAATTAGAAAAAGAATGTCTTACAAATCTTTTCGAGGAAGATACCCTCATCGGTTATAGGGTAATGTCCAATCTGGCCGCGGTCGTCGGTGAGAGGTTTGATCGGTTACAAGATTCGACTTTACCCGCTCCCTTTGCCAAGACAAAGATCAGTGTTCATATGGCAACATGCGGAATTATTGCCGGTGCTCGTGAAGTAATGACTGCACTCATGGATGAGATAGCCCGGTTAGGAAAGCAGAACATCGAAGTCGTATCCTCCGGATGCATAGGTATGTGTAGCAGTGAGCCGAATGTAACTATAGAGATCCAAGGAGAAGAACCTGTTATATATCAAAAAATGAATGCCGATAAGATGCGTCAGGTCTTAAATAGCCATGTCCTAAAAGGTAAGATTCTATCCGATTTTGTAATAACCAAATAAGGGGTTGAAGATGGCAGATTGATAATTTTAAATTTAGAGATACAATAGCGGCTAAAATTTTTTGCAATAAAAAGCACAAAATTAATTATTAAGAGTATAATTAGGGAGATATTAATGATCAGTCTCGATTTTCTGGAAAACATCGAACTTTTCAAAGGTCTGGGTGATAACCAGCTTGCTGCTATACAGGAATGTAGTGAAAAAATTGAGTATCAGCGTGGAGATAGACTGTTTGCTGAAGGAGAAGAGTCCAATCATCTGTGGATTGTGAAAGCAGGACAAATCGATCTGCGTTTTGATCGCCCGGAAGGACGACCCGCTTCGAAAGAGGATCCCATATCATTCATATCAGAAGCAAGTCTTTTTGGATGGTCGAGCTTTATTCCACCTTACAAATACAGACTTTCAGGTTACTGTGCTTCCAGAAAGTGTGAAGTAGTAAGGGTAGAAAAGGAGAGACTTAGCACTCTTTTTGAAAAAGATGCGAGGATCGGATATTTGGTTATGTCATACGTTCTCCAAGTTATTGGAAAGCATTTTTTCCAGTTTCGAGACGAAATCGCAAAACGCAGAGGTCACAATATTTTGAGCGGTTGGTGATATAGACGTTTAGGAATAAATTTAACGTATCAATTTAGCCTTTCGAAAGTAATTAGAACTAGCAAGCTTCAAATGATGATCGCTTGAGTTGAATATTTTCGATTGAAGATTGAATATTTAAGGAATTATGAAAGTAAATGGTAAAAACATACGGCCCATATGGCTTTGCCATGACTCAAAGTTAGTAAAAATAATTGACCAAAGACGGCTTCCCCATGAGTTTACTGTTAAGGAACTGCAAACAGTCAATGATATCATAATGGCTATAGAAAAGATGTGCGTTAGAGGTGCCCCTCTTATAGGCGTGACAGCAGCATATGGTGTGTATTTCGCAATTTTAAATTCACCGGTTAAAACAGTTAAGGATGATTATTTAATAAAAACATGCAACAAGATAAAAGCAGCCAGACCTACGGCGGTTAATCTCGTCTGGGCCGTGGATAAGGTTTTAGCCGAAGTGTTAAAAACCAAAACCTCCACGGAAAAGGCTGATGTGGCCTGTAAGGCAGCTGGAGAGATCGCCGAGAAAGAAGCTGAAAGGTGTAGAAAAATAGGTGAGCACGGTTTATGCCTGATTGAAGAAATCAACCATAATCAAAAAGATGGAACCGTAAATATCCTTACCCATTGCAATGCAGGATGGCTTGCCTGCATAGAATACGGCACGGCGACTGCACCAATTTATGCGGCGTTTGATAAGGGTATAGATATACATGTATGGGTGGATGAAACAAGACCTCTTAACCAGGGAGCGAGGTTAACGGCTTGGGAGCTGGGTAAGCATGGTATCAAACACACGGTCATAACAGATAATGCCGGAGGGCATCTCATGCAACATGGTATGGTTGATATTGTGATTGTCGGTACGGATAGAACGACAAGCACTGGAGATGTTGCAAACAAAATTGGGACATACCTTAAAGCTCTTGCAGCCAAGGACAACAACATACCCTTTTATGTGGCCCTTCCGTCAAGCACCTTCGACTGGAAATTAAAAAACGGTATTAAAGAGATCCCCATAGAAGAACGCGATTCTGACGAAGTAAGGTATATTCAAGGTTTTGATAAAGGCAAAACAAGAAACATTCTGATTCCCCCGGAAAACAGTTTTGCTGCAAACTATGCATTTGACGTAACACCTGCCAGGCTTATTACCGGTTTTATTACTGAAAGAGGGATTTGCAAAGCAACGGAAGATGATATAAAAAGACTATTTCCTGAAAAAGATAACGGATGACGGATGGCGGATGGCGGATGACAGATGACAGAGGACGGATGACGGATGGCGGATGACGGATGACGGATAGCAAATCGCAGGTTTATTTCACACAATGTTAACGAAATTAGAGAAAAGAATCATTGCTTCTATTCAGGAGGATTTGCCTGTTACAAAGCGTCCATATGCCAAAATTGCAGAAAAATTAAATATTCCTGAGGATACATTTCTTGAGAAGTTAAAAGATCTTTGCGACAGGGGTATTATACGACGCTTTGGTGCAACTATTAGACACCAGATGTCAGGCTTTAAGGCAAATGCCATGGCAGCATGGAAGGTTGATGAAGACCGGATAGATGAGGTAGGACAAAAGATGGCATCTTTCAAAGAAGTAACACACTGTTATCGACGCAACTCCACTGATGGATGGCCATATAACCTCTATACAATGATCCACGGTAATGATGAAGAATCTTGCAGGCGAACAGCGCGTAAAATGTCGGAAGAGACTTCGATTGATATTTACACGCTTCTTTTTAGCCGAAAAGAATTGAAAAAGACTTCAATGAAATATTTTCCATCCGAGACCGCTTGAAAGATAATTAAATTAATCACCTTTCAAAGGCCTCACTATTTTAGCAATAATATATCGCGAGGGTGCTTGTGACAGAAGCTATTCTTTTTATGTTTGGCATAGGGGCGGTATGCAGTTCGATACTGAGTCTTGCCCAAAAATTCTTTTATGTTTATGAAGATCCACGAATTGCGGAAATAGAAGGGCTTTTGGCAGGTGCAAACTGCGGAGGTTGCGGATATACCGGTTGCTTTGCCGCAGCTGTCGCCGTCGTTAGCGGTAGAGCACTTCCCAATGTCTGCGTTATAGGCGGACCTGATTCAGCAAAAAATGTTGCCGAAGCGATGGGTGTAGATGCCGGTAGTGCGGAAGCACTTCTTTCTGAAAATACGTGTTTAGGAGGCAATAGAGCTGCCGATAGATTTTATTATACGGGTATAAGCAGTTGCCGGGCTTTGAATGCCTTTTATGGTGGGAAACGCGTATGTCATATAGGGTGCCTCGGTTTAGGAGATTGTATAAAGGCTTGTGTTTTTGACGCAATTTCTATTGGTTCGGATGGATACCCTGTTGTTGATGAACGGAAATGTGTTGGATGTGGTGCATGCGAAAAGGTCTGCCCTAAAAACATTTTAGAAGTAAGAACCATGTCGGAAAGACTGCTGCATTTTAACGAAGAAGAAGATGCCCTTGCACCCTGCAGGCAGACATGTCCTGCAGAAATCGATATTCCAAAGTATATTGCGCAAATTACAAAAGGCGATTACGAAGGCGCTGTCAAGACAATCCGCGAACGTAATCCATTACTTCTGGCTTGCGGAAGAGTCTGTCCACATCCTTGTGAGTCATATTGCCGAAGGGGCATAGAAGACGAAGCTGTTTCCATTAATCAATTGAAACGTTTTGTTGCCGATATGGAGATGAATTCGGAACACCGGCTCCCTGTTTCCTGTGCGCCTCCAACTAACAAGCAAGTTGCTGTAATGGGCGGTGGCCCTGCAGGCTTGAGTTGTGCATATTTTTTGCGCCGTCTAGGACATACGGTTACCATTTTTGAGGCAATGCCGAAACTGGGTGGAATGATTCGATATGGAATTCCGGAATATCGACTTCCCAAGAAGGTGCTCGATTGGGAAATAGAGGGTATTCTTAAGCTGGGTATCAATTATCATATAAACGTAAAACTCGGTGTCGATTTTGACATGGGTTCACTTGTTGCCGCAGGGTATGATGCTGTTTTTCTCGGTATTGGCGCATGGGATGATTACAGTCTGAAAATAGAGGGTGAAAATCTATCAGGGTGTTATACAGGTATCGATTTTCTTGTAAAAATAGGCGGTGTTGATTCTATACCGATCGGTCGTAAGGTGGCCGTTATCGGAGGCGGTAATACTGCTATCGATTGTGTCCGAACCCTTATTCGTCTTGGTGCTGAGGAGGTATATCTTATCTACAGAAGAACCCGAAGCGAAATGCCTGCAAACAAGGTCGAGATTGAAGCTGCAGAACAAGAAGGGGTAGATTTTCTCTTTTTAGCCGCTCCTGTTCGCGCTATAGGAAATGAGCAAGGTAATGTTACAAGTCTGGAATACTTAAAGATGGAACTTGGTGAACCGGATGCAAGCGGAAGACGTCGACCGGTTCCAAAAGAAGGATCTGAAACAGTCCTTGATATCGACATGCTGATAACTGCAATTGGACAAAAACCAGATGTATCGTTTACTAATGAAGGAAAACGTCTTAAAGATCTTACGATTACTCGTTGGAATACAATTGAGGCAGATCATGAGACACTTCAATCAAATATTCCATATATTTTTACGGCTGGAGATGTAGCTACCGGGCCATCCCTTGTTGTCGAAGCAATCGGCGGGGGAAGGAGAGCTGCAAGATCAATTCATCAATATCTTACCGGCAATCAAGTAACACCTGACCCAAAATCGCTGTTAAAAAAGCATATACCGGAATCTATTTTTGAATATGTTGAGGGGATAGTTAAAACGCCAAGGGCGAAGATGCCGGAACTGCCGGTGAAGGAACGGATAAAATCCTTTGTTGAAGCGGATCTTGTTCTTAGAGAAAAGGATGCCCTTGCAGAGTCCAAACGCTGTTTATCCTGCTGTAGAATATGTTATAATAAGGACGTTGCTTGATTTGAAAGAATGTTTAAATAACCTTCAAAGAAATTTTTGTTTGGCCAACAGCCCGTTTTCAATTGACAAATAAGTCTTTTTATAGTAATATATTATTTAGAATTTCTGAAAAATCCGTATAAATGCACCAAAACAGAAGGAGGTGAAAAGTGATGAAAAAATACAAATTAATTTGTATTTTATTGGTAATCATTTTAGCTGGATGTTGGTTTATAACAACCCAATCTTTTGCCTTTACACCCAAGCAGATTTACCAGAAAGCCGGACCTGGTGTTGTATTCGTTTTTGCCTCGGCTGGTTCAAAAAGGGGAAGTGCCGGAACAGGATCGATTATTCGAGAAGACGGCTTTGTTATTACTAATGCCCATGTATTCAAAGTGAAGGGCTCCTCTAAACTGGTGACTAATATATCAATATTTTTAAAGCCTCGCAGATTAACAGGTAGCAATAAAACAGACCTTTCTAAGGGCTACAAGGGCAAGATCGTAGCGTATGACATTCCTCTTGATCTGGCACTGGTAAAAATAGTGGGCGTGGATGTGCCTCTTACCGTCGTTGATTTTGCGGATTCTGAAGAAGCCGGCATCGGTGATCAAGTTTATGCAATCGGCCATCCTGAACAGGGAGGATTATGGAGTCTCACGACAGGGGTAATCAGTGCCTACAGAAAGGATTATGGCGGTGTACGCGGGAAGGACCTTTTTCAAACCGATGCCAGTATTAACAGGGGAAATTCCGGTGGGCCTTTATTGAGTGAAGACGCGAAAATGATCGGAATTAACTCCTTGATAGCAAGAAAGGCGGCAGATGGTCTCACAATAACGGATGTCAACTTTTCAATAAAGGCAAATGTGGCTCTCAGCTGGCTAAATAAAAAAGGCTATAACTTTACCGTGACCAAGGCGGCTTCTTCTGAATACGGTGAAACCTCAGTCAAAACCACTAAAGAGCCTGAAAAGAAAGTTGAACCATTGAAGAAAAAAAAGAAGAAAGAAATCGTTATCAAAGAGCCTAGTAAGCCGGAAAAAAAGGTTAAGACCGAAAAGCTTGGCAAGGGGAAAATCCTGACAAAAAGAAATCCATATAAAATTAATGAGTTGCTTGATGGTATGCGTGAAATGGAAGATATGATGGACGAAATGAAAGAAATGATAGACGACTTCAAAAAAAAGAAGAAAAAATAAATACCTAACACCTAAAACCTGATGAATTCATCAGTATTTCACATTCATTAAAAATAACCCATGTGGAGGTGCAGTTGCTCCCGCAAGGTTTCGATCCCTTGAAAGGAGTATTTTTTTAAAATCATCCGGTGTGGTTTTACATAGTCCCACGTCCAGGAGTGTTCCTACAATATTTCGTACCATAAATCTTAAAAACCCATCCGCTTCAATCTCAAAAATCAGATATTTTTCTTTCTTTTGTTGAAGACCTGCATTTATTACACGTCTTTTAGTGCTGGATCTTGGGCTGCCTGCGCCTTCAAATGCCTTAAAGTCATTTGTGCCGATTATATGTAGGATTGCAGACTGCATGGCATCAAGATCGAGTATTTTCCTGATAAACCAGGCATATTGTCGACAGACGGCTGCAGGTACTGAGCGATTTAAAATTTTGTAATGATAAATTTTGGTTTTTGCATCATACCGGGCATGAAATTTTTCATTAACCGTGTTACATTCTTTTATTATAATATCTTTTGGCATAAGACTGTTAAGTCCTCTCTGAAAAACTTCAGGACTAATCTTTGTGTCGCAATAGAAGTTTGCTACCTGTCCAAATGCATGTACACCGGCATCAGTCCTGCCGGAGCCGGTCAAAGCAATTTTTTCCCCCGTAATGGTCATTATTGCTTTTTCGATTTCCCCTTGAATTGTTTTTCTATTTTTTTGTCTCTGCCAGCCGTGATAAGAACTTCCGTCGTATTCTATGATGAGTTTAAAGTTTTTTTTCATTGTGATAGTGGTTCACACCAAAGTTTTTAAAATTTAATTATCCTTCAATTGGCTAAAATATTACAAAATATATCAATTTTGCCATCTTAACTGAAAGGTAATTATTTCATATACAAGACTAAAACTCAAGTTTCTAATAACTATTTTATTTCGGCAAGTTATAAAATGTGCAGGACGTCTAGTTAATGCTTGACCTAAAACCGAGGTTTTCGGTAAAACACTAATCGGATGTTTTTAAAATATTTAAATAAATAGAGGAAATGAAAAAATGACAAAAAATACGTGTAAAGGGTTTAAGGCTGCTGGGATTGCATCGGGTCTTAAGAAAAATGGTAAAAAGGATCTTGGACTGATTTATTCGGAGGTTCCCGCAAAGATTGCAGGGGTATTTACAAGAAACAAGGTTAAGGCGGCACCATTGCTTCTTAACATAGATCGGATAAAATCAGGCATTGGCCGGGCTATTATAGTTAACAGCGGGAATGCCAACTGCTGCACCGGTGATCAAGGGATACAAGATGCGAAAGCCATGGCAGGGTTTGCAGCATCCGAGCTTAAAATTTCTGAAGACCTGGTATTTGTGGCTTCAACAGGTGTTATTGGTGAACCGTTGCCCATTGAAAAGATAAGGGATGCAGTTCCGAAACTTACCGGATTACTCAAGCCCGAGGGCATTAATGATTTTGTCATGGCGATTATGACTACCGATACGATGCCAAAAATAATTACGAAGCAGGAGGACCTTGACGGAAAAACCTTTTCCGTTACTGGTGTTGCAAAAGGGTCCGGAATGATATCTCCTGATATGGCGACGATGTTGTGTTTTGTGTATACAGATGTTGATCTGACCCCTGATTTTCTGAAAGATAGCCTAAATACCGCCACCAAGCGATCTTTAAACAGAATTACTATTGATGGCGATACAAGTACAAACGATATGGTACTCGTTATGGCAAACGGTTTATCTGGAGCAGTTATAGAAAGTTCTGCCGATAAAGAAACTTTTCAAAGTGTACTCGATGATGTTCTGATCGGTCTTGCCAAGCAGTTAGTGAAAGATGGAGAAGGGGCTACTAAATTTGTCGAAATAAACGTAAGGGGCGCATTATCAGATACAGATGCGCGTACAATTGCTGATACCATTGCCAATTCACCCCTTGTTAAAACAGCTATTTTTGGAGAGGATGCAAATTGGGGAAGGATCATGATGGCGTTAGGCCGGGCAGGAGTTTCTGTTGATCCGGATAAAGTTGATATTTTTTTTGATGATTTTTTGGTAGTCAAAAATGGAATGAAGTGTGGAAAGGATACTGAGACTGAGATTACAGAAGTTCTTAAAAAACCGGAGTTTGAAATTTCAATCGACTTGAACATGGGTCATGGAGATGCTTCCGTATTTACATGCGATTTTTCCATCGACTATGTTAAGATCAATGCTGACTATAGAACGTAAATATTATTGAATTTGACAGGATTAACATGATTAACATGATTTTTTGTCCTATGCCTCAAAAAGACGCTAAAGCCAAAAAAACAAATTTTTACGGGCACCTGAGGCGGATCGGTTTTCTTGAACTTGAATCCCGCTACAGCGGGAAGTATTTTTCAAAGGTCTCAAATAATGTGGCCCTTAATATCATGTTGATCTTGTTAATCCTGTCTAAAATAAAATCATGACTTTGATGCGATTGCAAAAATACCTTTCATCGGCCGGAATTTGTTCAAGAAGGCAGGGGGAAGAATATATAAAAAATGGACTTGTAAAGGTAAATGGAGAAGTTGTTACCATACTCGGCACAAAAGTTGATCCGGAAACCGACCTGATAGAAATTTCAGACCAAATCATAGAAGCTGAACGGAAACGGATCTATATAGTTCTAAACAAACCAAAGGGATATGTAACAAGTTGCAGACAGGCAGGCGAAAAGATTGTCCTCGATCTTCTGGATATTTCTGATCGTGTGTATCCTGTGGGACGTTTGGATAAAGATTCTACCGGGCTTTTGCTGCTTACTAATGACGGCAGAACTCACCACATGATTTCGCATCCTTCATTTGATCATGAAAAGGAATATGAAGTTGCATCAGAAAGACCGATCTCTGATGGTTCTCTTCGAAAAATGGAGAAAGGCCTGCCGATGATGGAGACAAAAACAAGACCTACAATGATAAAAAGGATTTCTTCAAAACGTTTTCGTATTATATTAAAAGAAGGCAAAAACAGACAGATACGCCGCATGGTCAGAAAGGTCGGAAACCGTGTTACCGGGCTGAAACGGATACGGATATCGAATATAAAGCTTGGAAAGCTTGCTGAAGGAGAGTGGCGTTATCTTACGGAGAAAGAAAAAAAGGATTTATTAAAGATATAAATCTTTTTAGCAAATAAAAGGAGATCTTTTCTGATGAGCAATACATATCGTGAGGCTATTTTAGGCCCCATGCGCTTACCATTTCTCGTATTAAACCCTGCATGTGTGGGATTGGGCGCGGCTATAGCAGTATGGTCTGGAAGTGAAATTAACATTTTTTACCTTATATTAACCTTTATCGGGGCTGTTTCAGCGCACATAAGCGTGAATGCTCTTAACGAATACAGCGACTTTAAAAGCGGATTAGACTTTACCACTAAGCCGACTCCATTTAGCGGAGGCAGCGGGACCCTACCTAAAACTCCTGAAAAAGCCCATTTTGCTTTGATTACGGGTCTGATCACCTTTGCTATTACAGCTTTGGTAGGGATATACTTCTTATGGGTACGAGGGCTCTGGCTATTACCGTTAGGAGTACTTGGTCTGTTTATTATTATTACCTATACAGACTGGCTTACCAAAAATCCTTTTTTCTGTTTGATTGCCCCCGGGCTGGGTTTCGGCCCATTAATGGTGATGGGCACCGCATTTGTCCTTTCCGGTTCATACTCCTGGACATCATTTGTTGCATCCCTTGTCCCATTTTTTCTAGTAAGTGATCTATTACTCTTAAACCAGTTTCCGGATATGGAAGCAGATAAGGGAGTAGGAAGAAGACATATAATAATTGTAATGGGAAAGAAAGCAGGTGTAAGAGTCTACTGTGTATTTTTAGCCGGTGCGTTTGCGACAATTATCTTTGGTTATCTGTTAGGTTTATTCCCGCTGGGAAGTTTGCTGGCCCTTGCCGCGCTGGTCATTGCAATTCCTACGGTAATAGGTGTTTCAAAATACACAGATGATATACCAAAACTTATGCCGTATATGGGCAGGAACGTTGTGATAAACATTCTGACACCGGTACTGCTTGCTATTGGATTATTAATAAGCCGGTAACAGAAGGTCTCATACAAGGAGTAATTTATGATGAAAATCTTAATGTGTGTGCCAAATATCAGTGAAGGGAGAGACTTGGATCTGGTAAAACAGGTCATTGATGAGATTCGATCGGTCAAAGATGTAATGATAGTCGATTATTCCTCCGATTCGGATCACAATCGTTCCGTCTTGACTTATTTAGGCCAACCTGAGACCATTCTTGCTGCAACTAAAGCAATGGCAGCGAAAGCGATCGAATTGATCGACATGTCCACGCACCATGGTTCGCATCCTCGAATGGGCGCGGTGGATGTGGTTCCGTTTATTCCCGTAAAAGGTGTCGAAACTGAGGAAGCTGTTAATATTTCCAGGCAATTCGGCAAATATATGGGCGGATTAGACGTGCCGGCATACTATTACGAGGACGCAGCCACCCGGTCGGAAAGGGTTCTATTAACTAGTATCCGCAAAGGCGAATATGAAGGCCTTAAAGTAAAACTCGAGGATCCAGAGTGGGCTCCCGACGAAGGCCCAGTCCAGTTTAATCCTAAATCCGGGGCCACGGTGACCGGTGCCCGCTTTCCGCTAATTGCCTTCAACGTCAACCTGCGTACAAATGACCTATCTGTCGCCGAAACCATCGCCAAAGCGGTTCGATACATAAATGGGGGTTTTCGATATGTTAGGGCCATCGGTCTTTCTTTGGAAGATCAGGGCATGGTTCAGGTCTCGATGAACCTTACAAACTATCGCAAAACACCTATTCCCCGGGTTCTGGAAGCAATACGATCTGAAGCAGCTCGCTATGGAGTACAAGTCTCCGGATCGGAACTCGTCGGACCGGTGCCTTTGGAAGCTCTAGAAGAGCCGTTCAAACACTATCTTCAAGTGCATGGGTTCTCCATGTCTCAGATCATCGAGAACAGTATATTGGATATGCTTGGGTGATTTGCAAAGGTCTCGGAACAACTTAAGGGAGAAAACCCGACATGAACCTATTCGAAGAAACCGACAGGCCGACCATTTCGTTTCTGAACCAGGAGAAAAAAGAACGGATTTATCAGGCCTCCCTTGGCATACTGGAAGAAGTGGGAATGATCGTCTATCATGATGATGCGCGAAGAATTTTAAAGACAGCGGGTTGCACCATAGACGATGAGGGATTAACAAAAATCCCGGCCGCCTTAGTAGGAGAAGCTTTGAAAAGCGCTCCCAATAACATTTCCATCTATGATCGGGAGGGGCAACTATCTATGGATCTGGGAGGCTATCGCACCTACTTTGGTACAGGATCTGACCTGCTATATACCCTGGACAGCAAAACCATGCATCGCAAAAGATGCGTTCTAAAAAATGTCAGGCAAGCGGCCCTGCTGTGTGATGCATTGCCTAGTGTCGATTTTATCATGTCCTATGCTCATCCCCGGGAGGTTTCAGCGGAGCGGGCTTATTTGATGTCTTTTCAGGCAATGTCAGCCAACTCCTGTAAACCCATCGTTGCCACGGCTGAAAGTGCCGAAGATTTGGGCAAGATGTGGGAAATCGCTGTCATTCTCAGAGGAAGTGAAGAAAAGGCCGGAGAAAAACCCTATTTTGCTCTCTATATTGAACCGGCCAGTCCCCTGAAGCATCCCTTCGAAAGCATGGAAAAGTTATTGTTCTGCGTTGAAAAAGGCATTCCGGCCATTTATTCAGCTGCGCCTAATGCGGGAGCCTCGGCCCCCTTGACAATCGCCGGTCAGGTAGTACAGGGGCTAGCTGAGTGTCTTTTTGGACTTGTACTAACCCAGCTCAAGAAGGAGGGTGCACCGTTTATTATGGGAATGGGTCCAGCGATTCTGGACATGATCACGAGCCAGTCCCTTTACAATGCTCCGGAATACTATTTGGGTTATATGGCGATAATCGAGATGAGTCACTACTTCGATCTCCCCAGCTGGGGATATGCCGGCACCAGCGACTCTTTGATTCCCGACGGCCAAGCAGCCATGGAGGGTGGTTATCAAACCCTGCTGGCGGCTTTAGCAGGTGCTAATTTGAACCATGATGTGGGTTATCTAAATTATGGTCTAACCGGATGCCTGGAGGAGGTCTTGATTCAAGAAGAAATAATAAGTCTGGTGCGGCGGCTCATGCAAGGCGTTCCGGTTAATGACGATACCTTAGCAAGGGATGTGATCAAGGAAGTAGGTCCCATGGGAGATTTTCTCTCTCATCCCCATACTTTAAAGCATGTTCGTTCAACTCAGTGGCGCCCAACGCTGCTAAATCGTCTGGGATATGAACAGTGGGCTGAAGCGGGTCATAAATCACTTCTGGATCGTGCCCGCGAACGGGTAAAAGATATTTTGAAAAGCCATCGGCCGTCACCCATCCCGGAGGAAAAACAGCACGCGATACAGAAACTGGTGGATAATTTTAAAAGTTGTTGAACGGGAGCCCGAGTGCTTTTAAGGTGGTTGTTAACGGCACACCGTTTTCATCCCATCCCATAATCCGGTAAAAATCTTGGATCATGGGAGCGATATCGGCTTTGGCCCCTTTGGATGGTCCTTCGGCGATGCGATCCCCAATAAATTTCTCCGGCAGAGTATCCAGAGTCGCAGAGGCTCCACACCTTAGATTAAATAACTTTTCCATGTTAATGATACGCTCACCGATTCGGAACAGATCGAGGGGCGACAGCGAAAACCCGGTCAAGGCCTCGATCAGGGCAGCTTCCTGGGAAAGGTCAAAATGGGTCGCGATGGAAAGAGCCGGTACCTTGCAGATACCCAGAGAATCGATCACTGCACTCACAATCATACAGTGCCGGACCAGAGCGCCTTTTCCTTGGGTAGCCGTGTATTCGACGGCCTTACGGGTGCCGAATTCCTTCCGGGCCTGCTCAGGTGTGTAGCGGAATTCCGGTATTGGATACACGCTGGTAAAGTCGCCGCCCCTTAGGGATACTGCATAGGAAAGGGCGGTGCCCATCATCCCCCGCGGATCACCGCCGTACATTTCCACACCCTTGACATGATAGGCGTACTTTTCGGCCCCACGTCCGATAGTCTCGGCCGCTCTGCGCACCCCCTCAGCCAGAAGATCGCCGAAGCCCCGTCTAAGGGCGATTCGGCGCATCAGCATTTCCATGGCGTCGGCATTTCCCCAGATTAGTTCAAGCCCTTCGGTTTCTTTTGCCGTAATAATGCCCCGGTCAAAAAGATCTATGGCAAAAGCCATCACCGACCCGGTGGAGATGGTGTCCAGCCCCAAAATATTGCAGAGATTGGAGAGGTAGAGCAGGGCCTTCGGGTCGGTCAAGCCGCACAAGGCCCCCATATTTATGACGGTTTCGTACTCCGGTCGTCCGCCCTTGAACCCCTTGTATTTACCCTCCTTGATCTCGATTTCCGCTTTGCAGTGGACCGGGCAACGATAGCAGCTTGTCTTACGGGTAACGTAGGATTTAAGGTGGCGGCCGTCGATGCGGGCGGCATCTTCAACCTGCATGGTACGATAGTTACGGAATCCCAATAGCCCCATCTCGTTCAATTCGAGGATGTCACCGGAACTGCCGAGATCAGAGAAATTCCTATATCGGGAGACACTGTTTTTAATGCTTTGAATATACTCCTTCACCAGGGCCTCTGTTTTTGGCGATGGCTTTTCCCGCTGTTTGGTGCCTTGGACACAAACGGCCTTGAGGTTTTTAGCGCCCATGACGGCGCCCATACCGGTGTGTCCGGCGGCATGATCCATCCCTACCATGATACAGGCGTAACGTACCTGGTTTTCTCCGGCCGGGCCAATAGTCATGACCTCTGTCTTGTCATCCCCCATATCCGATTTCAGACGCGATTCGGTTTCACGGGTATCGAGCCCCCAAAGGGACGTGGCGTCCGCGAGTCTGGCGCCGGCTTCGGAGAGATGGAGATAGACCGGTGTTTTGGCCCTGCCGCGGATGACAATGGAGCGGATGTTGAGGGAGCGCAGCCTGACACCCAAAAATCCGCCCACGCTGGAACTGCCGATAAGACCGGACAGCGGGGAGCGGGCATTTACATGAATCCTGGAAGAAGAGGGGGCGGCTGTTCCGGTTAAAAGACCCGTGCTTAATACCAATAGGTTGTCCGGTCCCAAGGGATCGGTATTCTTTCCAATACCCTTGTATAACAGATGGGTGTTCAGACCGAAACCACCCAGACATTCTTGAACAAGATCTTCGCTGAAATCAGTTTCTTCAATGGTTTTTCCGGTCAGGTCAACGTCGAGTATCTTACCCAGGGATTTCAACGTATTCTTCCCGCCTTCGCCTTTCATGACTTCATCCTCAGCTCCACAGCTTGTTATACTATGAGACCTTTGCAAAACACCCCCTTTCGCCCAATTTCTGCGTCAGGCTCAAATTTTAATCCTCAAAATACTCAATGTATTCCTGTGGTTAAAATTTTCGCCTTCCTTGAACTTGAACGAAATTGAGCATTTTTCAAAGGTCTCACTATGAAATCTTCTTCCGTGTGCCAGTGTCAGATGTTTTACACTTCACCCTTTAAATATCTTTTTCTTTTTTCTTCCGGAAATTTTTCTATTGCATACCTTAACATGGTGCGAGGCATTTCGTTGTAATATTTTCTTAGAAATCCTTCTTCTGCTTCAATGTCTCGTTTTCCAATTTCTCTAAGCATCCAACCCACCGCCTTGTGTATTAGATCTTCCTCATCATGTAGTAAAATCTCTGAAATCTTTAATGAATCAACAAATTCATTGTTTTTTATAAAATGAAAAGTAGAAATAATCGAAATTCTCCGTTCCCATAGAATTTCGGAATTAGCTAAATTATATATTGGTTGTTTCTTAATTCTTCGCAGATAAGCACCAACAATATGTTCAGCAGAACAGTCGACAAGATCCCAATTGTTAATAAAATTTGTGTTATCAAGATATAAATTATACACTGTTTTTTTATCTTCCCTCTTTGCCTTTTTGAAAATATCTATAAGTATAAAAAGAGATAACAATCGTTCTTCATGAAACTCTGATTTAAGCAATTGAGAGGTTTCATCAATTGATATTCCTCTATATTTTTTTACTAATTTTCTCAGAACTGGAACTCTAATACCCAAAAATATATCTCCTTCGCCATATTGTCCCTTTCCAGTTTTAAAGAATTTTTGAGAATTTTCCGCTATTTCTTTATTTCCCAGCCGTCTCAGTTCATCCCGAATTTTTAGTGCTTGATCATTATTCATTTTCATTACTTTCATTAACGCCTGTCTTCACAGGCGACAGGTAAAACTGCAAGCTTATTTTATACCGGTTGTCATAAATATGTTCCGATTGACCAGCGTCTGAACTTCC
>CAZQOH010000006.1:0-25015 GCA_964594355.1 uncultured Desulfobacterales bacterium | reverse complement strand
AATTTGAGCCTAACGCAGAAATTGGGCAAAAGGGGGCGTTTTGCAAAGGTCTCCATGCTTTAGTATTAGGCAGGAGATATCGTGGAAAAAAAATCGAAAAATCTTTCCATTGTTGATGAAGGACAAACTATTGAGGGTACTGTTTCTTGCAAAGGAAGGTTGGTTATCAAGGGGTGTGTAAAGGGAACAATTACCGGAGAAACCGTGATTATTGCCAAAGAAGGTACTGCTTATGCAGATACAAGGGCAGACAGCTTGACCATAGGCGGAACATTTGAAGGAGAGATCAATGCTTCTGAAGAGCTGATTATACTTTCAACGGGAAATTGTTCGGGTAAAGTTGTAAGCAAGAATCTTGTGGTTGAGGCCGGGGGGATTCTTAATGCCGAGGTGACTTGTATTACGGATCAGAGCCTAAAAAAAACGTAATTAATCAGCCACTAAAATCCAAAGGCATAAAGGAATCTCAAGAGACCTTTGCAAAGCGCTCCCTTTATCCTCAAAATACTCAATGTATGTATGTCTGTCCCGATTTCATCGGGGTAGTTAATCCCGCTTTAGCGGGAAACATTTTTCAAAGATCTCGGTATTTTTCCCTTGACATAAGCTGATATTTTATTTAATTGTCCCTGATTCATTATAGCAGGAGTGAAATAGAGTGAAAAAATATACATATAGCGCCAAAAGATCCGATAACACCGACAAATGGTATATTGTGGATGCAGAAGGGGCAGTTCTTGGAAGGCTTGCAACTTTTGTAGCTTCACGTCTAAGGGGTAAGCATAATCCATTGTTTACACCACATGTAGATATTGGTGACTCGGTTATCGTGATAAATGCGGATAAGATTATACTTACAGGTAAAAAATTAGATAAAAAAATCTATTACAGACATAGCGGCTACATTGGTGGTCTTAAAGAGATTACTGCGAAAAAGCTTATGGAAAACAGGCCTGAGGATTTGATCCGTTTTGCTGTAAGGGGTATGCTGCCAAAAAATAGGCTCGGAAGAAAACTTTTCAAAAAGTTGAAGGTTTATACAGGGGATAAGCACCCTCATGAAGCTCAAATGCCTGAGGTTTTGGAATTGAGTTAACGGTCTTATTTTGCACTTTTTTATTCTGTTCCAAAGCAGATTGTGGCCGTTTAAAGTACAATTTTATAATAGCTGGAGAATTTGATGGATAAAGAAAACATTTATTACGCAACAGGAAAACGAAAAACTGCTATTGCAAGAACTTGGTTAAAACCTGGTAATGGAGAAATTGTCATTAATAAAATGTCTGCCGATGATTATTTCACGATTCAAACAGCAAAGACAATAATGACTCAGCCGCTTGTGCTTACAAATACACTCAAATCATATGATATAAAAATTCAGGTGATTGGCGGGGGTATTTCAGGACAAGCAGGGGCGATCAGGCATGGTATTACAAAAGCACTTTTGCAAATTAATCCGGATTTCAGGCCACTCTTGAAGAAAGCCGGTTTTGTTAAACGTGATCCCAGAGTCAAAGAAAGGAAGAAATACGGCCAGAGGGGCGCGCGGGCCCGTTATCAGTTCTCAAAACGTTAATTCATGAAATAGATTTTTACGAAACCATCAAATTTGACAAATTGATAAATATTTTCGATTTTAAAGGGGAATGATATAGCTATTCCCCTTTTTTATTTCATTACATCCCTCCCTTTAAACTTGCGTCTTTCCTGATTTATTAATTTTCTTTTTTCTTGACATTATTGTCAATTTTTCATTACCTACTTATGTTACTTTTCAGAATGTTCGCTCTCCAATAAGGTCGAGAATTAGCTACATGGACATGACAAAGATTTCAACAAAATAGTCATTCCCGTCCCGCATCAACTGGGGGATAAACTCCAGCGGAAATCCCGATTTATCGGGGAACCCAGGGAATTTAGATTGCAGATTGATGATTTTAGATTTGTGGAAGTCATTTCGCTCCGCTGTTTTTAATAATAAAATAAAAAAATGGAAAAATACCTAAATCTTCATTCTTAAATCTTAAATTGGCAGTTATTGGTTTCAAATTGGTTAGAATTATTTTTATCATAAAAAGCACAAGAATAATTATTAAGGGAATGGTTGCCATCTCATTTATCATCCTTGGTATTTCAATACCGGTGAAGGGGCAATCAGCCTCCAGAAATGTGATTGATCAGTTGGGGCGACAAGTTACTTTGCCATATGCTCCTCAGCGAATAATAGCGCTTGCACCCAGCATTACGGAAATCATTTTTGCCTTGGGACAGGAACATCGCTTAAGGGGTGTAACTCGATTCAGCGATTTTCCACCTGAGGCCGCAAAACTTCCTAAGGTAGGTTCATATGTTCATCTTGATTTGGAGAGGATTGTGGCCTTAAAACCAGACCTTTGTATTGCTAATAAAGACGGCAATCCAAGGGAAGTGGTAACTCTTTTGGAATCTTATAATATTCCGGTCTATGCTGTCGATCCTATAAATTCGTCAGGTATAATAAACACGGTTTTAGAAATCGGCCGTCTGCTAAATTCCGAGGAAAAGGCAAAAATTCTGACACAGAATATGTATTCTCGAATTCAGCGGGTAAAGTCTTTGGTTAAAAAAGTAGATCACAGGCCTCGAGTCTTTTTTCAGATCGGAATTTCACCCATCGTGTCTGTAGGAACAGGAACTTTTATCCACGAGCTCATCGTCCTTGCGGGAGGCAGAAATCTTGCAGCAGGAACTGTTCAGTACCCGCGATTTTCTCGCGAACAGGTCTTAGGACTCTCTCCTGAAGTCTTTATTGTCACTTCCATGGCAAAGACCGACGCCTTTGAGCGTATGAAATCTGAATGGAATCTCTGGACCAACATTCCTGCAGTCAAAAATCAACGTATTCATCGCCTGGACTCGGCTATTTTTAACCGCCCCACCCCTCGCCTTGTAAACGGTCTTGAACAACTGGCGCGGGTAATTCATCCTGAACTCTTTGAGGACGAGTAGTGAATTTAAAGACACCGTTTCTTATAAAACGCCTTTTGGCTGTTTCATTTCTGCTTTTACTATTGGTCTTTGTGGCCATGTTTCTAGGGCTTTCTTTGGGATCTACAAAAACCGGAATAAATGAGGTTTTAAAATCCTTGCTTAGAAGGGAAGAGGCTGATTCAATCCTTAATACAATCATATGGAACATCCGTTTTCCTCGTGTGCTCCTGGCAGCACTGGTAGGAGCAACCCTTTCATTGGGGGGACTTGTTTTCCAGGCTCTACTTCGAAATCCACTTGCAGAGCCATATATCCTTGGAATTTCAGGCGGATCGGCAATCGGCGCAATAATAGGAATCTTGATGGGGCTTTCCCGTTTCCCGGGAGTTAGCTTTACTTCCTTCATGGGAAGTATTGCAACACTGCTTCTGATCCTTTTCATGTCTTCCGGCCAATCGATTCTGAAAAAAGATTCACTGCTCTTATCAGGTGTAATGATCAATGCCTTTTGTTCCGCAGTAATCATGTTTCTTATTTCAATGACCCAGGACTTTCGACTACATAATATCATTTTTTGGCTCATGGGAGATCTGTCCATGGCCGCCATCCGGCAGACAGTCATTCTCACTGCTATGCTTTTACCGTGTTATATTCTGATTTTCTGGCTTTCTCATTCCATGAATCTGCTTCTTATGGGCAAGGAAATGGCCCAAACCATGGGAGTCAATATAAAAGCCGTGACCGTAACCCTTCTTCTCACCACTTCATTTATGGTGAGCGCCACAGTAAGTCACTGCGGTCTTATTGGGTTTGTTGGTCTTGTTATGCCGCATCTTCTCAGGCTTCTCCTCGGCCCTGATCACCGCGTACTCGTTCCGGCTTGTGTAATGGGAGGAGGAGCTTATATGGTTTTATGTGATCTTCTGGCAAGAACTCTTCCGGAACAGGGCGAGATGCCTGCAGGTGTTATTACCGCCATAATTGGCGCCCCTCTTTTTATTTTTTTGTTGAAAAGATCAAGACGATGAAATTTGCAATTGAAGTAAAAAACCTGAGTCATTCTTACGGGAATCGCACAGTTTTAAAAAACCTTTCTTTTCCCATTTCAATGGGTGATTTTTTTATTATCATTGGCCCCAACGGTTCCGGAAAAACCACATTGATGAAGACAATCTCTGGAATCGAAAAGCTTCAGAAAGGTCAATTGGCAATCTTAGATCGTCCTCTTCAAAATTATACAAGAAAGGCTTTAGCTAAGATCATTGCTTTTGTACCTCAGATGATTACGGTAGATTTCCCATTTACAGTGAGTGAAGTGGTTCTCATGGGCCGTTCCCCTCATCTTGGAGTATTGGGATTGGAACAGAAAAAAGATTTGGAAATTGCCAATCAGGCCATGACCTTTACAGGTGTTGAACATCTGTCGAAACGCAGGCTTGATCAGTTGAGTGGAGGAGAGATGCAACGGGTTTTCATCACAAGGGCCATATGCCAGGAACCACAAATAATCCTTCTTGACGAACCCACTGCATCCCTGGACCTTGCTCACCAGGTCCGGGTGATGGATTTGATGGAAAAACTGAAGGAAGAAAAGAAAATTGCCGTTGTAATGGTATCACACGATGTAAATCTTGCAGCTATGTATGGCGATTGTTTGCTCCTTCTTAAAGAGGGGCAAATTGTGAGTATGGGAAAACCTGGCGCTGTTCTTACTTACAAGACACTGGAAAAGGCCTATGATTGTATGCTGTTGGTGGACGAAAGTCCGCTTGGTAAATTTCCACAGGTCACTCTAGTACCTCAGAAACTCAAGACACCTCGCAAATAAGGAAAAGATTTGCCATAGCTTCGATGTTCAACAAATTTACGATTAACTCTATCTGAGGAGTATAAGCGTGAAAGAAACAGTAATAATTATTGGGGGATGCAGGAGCGGTAAAAGCCGCCATGCTCTTGAAATGGCGGATAAGATTGCCGGAAAGGAAAAATTCTTTATTGCAACATTAGTACCCAATGACGTTGAAATGAAGCAAAGGGTGGCACGCCATCAAAAGGACAGAGGCAATATCTGGACAACTATTGAAGTTCCGGTTTTGGTTCCCGAAGTAATTGCCGAATACAGCCAAAAAGCGGATGTAATCCTAATTGACTGTCTTACTCTCTGGTTAAACAACCTTCTTATGGAAACAAAGGACGAGGGAAAAATTACTAAATACATCCAAGAGCTTACACAATCACTTAAAAAAGCTCAATGCCCTGTTATACTGGTTTCAAATGAAGTTGGAACAGGTATTGTACCTGACAACAAACTTGCAAGATTGTTCAGGGATACTGCAGGATTCGTTAACCAGGATGTTGCAAAATGCGCGGACAGGGTGATATGGATGGTAGCCGGTATCCCGGTGCAAATCAAATGATCATGCTAAATCATAGCAATGACACAAGATTGTGAAAATACGAAAATGAAAAGTCTTATATCTGCTATACAATTTATAACAATCCTACCTTTAGGTAAACCGGGAACATTTGATTCCAAAGGTATGATCCCATTCTTCCCAGTTGTGGGTATTGTTTTGGGTGCCCTTGTTGCAGCCTTAGATTATGCTGTTTTGCGATTATGGACAGAACCTGTTGCAGCCGTCTTGGATGTAATTTTTCTTGTTGTTTTAACCGGTGCTTTTCATTTGGATGGTTTAGGAGACACGGCAGATGGCCTTTTAGGGCATAGGACAAAGGAAAAGGCACTTGACGTCATGAAAGACAGCAGAATCGGTGTGATGGGACTCATTGCTATTGTAACAGGATTATCAATCAAATGGAGCGGTATCATGAGTTTAGCTGCCCACCATCGGAGTCTATTACTTGTAATTATTCCAGCCTATGCACGGGGAGGAATGATTTTCGGTATAAAATTTCTCAAGTACGGAAGGTCTTCAGACGGTATTGGACACCCCCTTTTTTCTAATACTCTAAAGCTTTCAGCCTTTTGGGGATTGCTTATCCCTATACTTCTATCATTTTTTCTGGGGTGGAGAGGAATCTGGTTAAATTTAATTTTTGTTATTATAACGGCATCTATCCTGTTATACTACAAAAACCGGATTGGATGTATTACCGGTGACATGTTGGGAGCAATGACCGAAATTACAGAACCAGTGCTTTTTTTGCTGGTCTCAATAGGAATGAATCCATAAAAAGACACAACTATTCAGCCACAAAGACACCAAGGCACAAAGAGATTATAAATATATTTTTATACTGAGATAGAAAAATAAATTATTCTGTATTCTTGGTGCCTTTGTGGCCTCCAGTTTTCGGAACGCAGTAACAAACAGATAAATTTATGTATCCGTCTCTTACTAAATCATACAAAGGCTTATATCCGTTTAAGCTCGGCACAACATCTTACATATATCCAGACTACATTATTCCAAACGTAAAAATGCTGGCACCTTATCTGGATGAGATCGAACTTGTGCTCTTTGAAAGTACATCTGATAGTCTGCCATCAAAAGAGGAAATAAAAGGTCTTTCCCTGATGGCAAATGAATTCGACATTTCCTATAATATTCATTTGCCAACAGATATTTCATTAAGTGATCCTGATCCATTAATACGACGTAATGTGTTGGAAACAATAAAAAATATAATAGACCTTACAACCCCCCTGTCACCTACCACTTATACATTACACCTTTCCTACAGTGAAACTTTATTTAAAAAAGAGAATATTAAAAATTGGCAGGAGATCGTCTACAAAAGCATGAAGCAATTACTTTCCTCGGGAATAAAGGGCAAAATCATTTCAATTGAAACTCTTGCATATCCCTTTGAATGGGTAGAGAAAATTATAACTGATTTAAATCTTTCAGTTTGTATTGATATGGGCCACCTTATCAAACATGGATTTGAGCTTGAAACGGTTTTCAACAAATTTTTCAAAGTAACTCCGATTATCCATCTTCATGGTGTTGAAAACCATCATGATCACTTATCATTAGACCGATTACCAAAAAAGAAGTTAGAACCTGTTATCAGGATACTGAAAGGGTTTACCGGAGTTGTATCGTTGGAAGTCTTTTCATATGATCATTTAAACGCCTCACTATTATTTCTGGAAAAATGCTGGCAAAAATAAAAAAGAAATACCCACCTATTGATTTTATAATTTTCCTTTTTCTGGTAATATATTTTTAAATATTATAAGATAGATCTTATAAAAGTATTAGTTGACATATTACTGTCGCAAAAAACCTTGAGACCTTTGCAAAACGCCCCCTTTTGCCCAATTTCTGTGTCAGACTCAAATTTTAATCCTCAAAATACTCAATGTATTCCTGTGGTTAAAATTTTCGTCTTCCTTGAACTTGAATCCCGCTACAGCGGGAAGCATTTTTCAAAAGTCTCACCTTATAATGAAAGGAGACAGACTATGAATTCTTTACGACGCATGAAAAAACCGATCGCCGCTCTGGTAATTTTTACTCTAAGTGCCTTCATTATTACCTCAGCACCAGCCCATGCGGTAATGATAAACACGGCTGAAATCTTCAAACAGAATCAGCAGGATCTTGCGCGTGAACGTATAAATATGTTCCTCGATCGTTCTGAAGTGCGCAAACAATTGGAAACGTGGGGCGTGAATCCTAATGAAGCAAAGGCACGGGTAGACAGCCTCACGGACCAGGAAATTGCAGAAATCGCCACCCGCATCGATCAGCTGCCGGCAGGTGGTGATGCTTTAAGCGCCATACTTGGCTTAACGGTGCTTGTGTTTATAGTATTACTGATAACAGACATTCTCGGTTTTACCGACATCTTCCCCTTCGTAAAAAAGGTCGATAAATAATATTTGCACCAAACCTAAAATTTAGCCCCTTGCGTTTTATATTTGGCAAATTGCGAAATGGATTTATTCTGCTGCTTCTGAGTATTTATCTAACACTTTCAGGATGCAGCGGTGTTTTGCTCCATAATTGGCCACAGTCTCATGAATACATTCCGGATCGGTATGTATTGAACTCGGTGGTGTTTTATCCCCAAAAAGCTTACCAATGCGGACCTGCAGCACTTGCCATGGCACTGGAATGGAGTGGTGTTCCATCCAATCCTGAAGTCTTGGTGCCCGAAGTATTCACGCCGTCGCGCAAAGGCAGCTTACAATCGACGATGATCGCTGCATCCCGTCGGCACGGCAGGATCGCCTATTCAATTTCCGGGCCGGATGCCCTACTTGCAGAATTATCTGCCGGTCATCCTGTCATAGTGTTGCAGAATCTAGGCCTTTCATGGTATCCTGTCTGGCATTATGCTGTGGTTATCGGATATGATCTTCGCAAAGCTGTGATAGTTCTACATTCTGGAATTACCCCCCAAAAGCAAATTTCCCTCAGACTCTTTGAAAACACCTGGGCACGAAGTGATTACTGGGGATTACTTGTGCTCCCGCCGTCACAGCTACCCGCCACGGCTACAGAACGTGAATATATTTCTGCTATACTTGGTCTTGAGAAAACGAGTCAATGGAAAGCTGCGGTCAAAGGCTATGAAACAGCCCTAAAACGCTGGCCTGATAGTTTGCTCGCGCACATCGGATTAGGCAACAGCTATTATGCAATGGGTGATTTCGAATCTGCTGAAAAGATATTACGTGAGGCAACATGCTATTATCCAACTGAAGGATCGGTATTTAATAATCTGGCCCAAGTTCTATGGAAGCAGGGAAAAAATCAGGAAGCCTTAAAAGCAGCTTGCAAAGCGGTGAAGCTTGGTGGGCCTCTATCTAATATATATCAGAAAACCCTGGAGGAAATTAAGGCTTGGAACTCTATGATTAAATAATTTCTTTATTTCGTACCAGAGCGGGCCTGCTTATCCTGCCAAATATTTTCGCTTTGGTGAACTATTACTTTAAAAGAATGTGTATTCAAAGACAAAAACACAACAAATCAGTTGACCATATATAAGGAGAAGTCAATTTCTTGTTTGACTCACGATTCTCTTTTTGTCATACTCTGAAATTAATAAAGCAAATTCAATGAAAAGAAAAAAAAGAAGGGAATCACGAATATGACTGTGACTGATTCTGCCCCTGCACCTAACTTTATTCGCAATATTATTGCGGAAGATTTGAAAACAAATAAATACGGAGGTCGAGTTCATACAAGATTTCCGCCTGAACCTAACGGCTATTTACATATTGGGCACGCTAAGTCCATCTGCCTTAACTTCGGTCTCGCCGCCGAAAATAAAGGCCTTTGCAATGTACGATTTGATGACACCGATCCAAGTAAGGAAGAGATTGAATATGTGGAATCGATAAAATCAGACGTTAGATGGCTTGGATTCGATTGGGAGGATCGTCTGTTCTTCGCATCAGACTACTTTGAGCAGTTATATCAATATGCCATACAATTAATTCAAGCCGGTAAGGCCTATGTTGACAGTTTAAGTGCAGATGAAATTCGAGAATACCGCGGTACCTTAACTGAATCGGGCAGGAAGAGCCCCTATCGCAATCGTTCGATAGAAGAGAACCTGGACTTATTTGGGCGCATGCGAGCCGGAGAATTTAAGGACGGCGCTCACGTGCTTCGAGCAAAAATTGACATGGCATCGCCAAATTTGCTAATGCGGGATCCTACTCTTTATCGTATTAAAAAAGTACCTCACTACAGAACAGAAGACAAATGGTGCATTTATCCCATGTACGACTTTACTCACTGTCTTTCCGATTCCATAGAAGGGATTACACATTCCATTTGTACAGTGGAATTTGAAAATAATCGTCCTTTGTATGATTGGGTGCTTGATGAATTAAAGGTCTATCATCCCCAGCAGATCGAATTTGCCCGTCTTAATCTCACTTATACCGTGTTGAGTAAACGCAAACTTATAGAACTTGTAGAAAATGGACATGTTTCAGGATGGGATGATCCCAGGATGCCTACTATTTCAGGTGTGCGTAGACGAGGGTATACACCAGAGTCAATCCGTAATTTTTGTGAACGCATCGGTGTGGCTAAACGAGATAGCACAGTCGATATGGCCTTGCTCGAATACAGTGTCCGTGAAGATTTAAATAAGCACGCGCCGCGTGTTATGGGTGTGCTGCGACCCCTCCGGGTGGTTATTGACAATTACCCGGACGACCAGGTGGAAGAATTGGGTGCTATAAACAACCCGGAAGACCCCGGCATGGGAACAAGGAAGGTTCCGTTTTCACGTGTGCTGTATATTGAACAGGAGGATTTTAGGGAGGACCCGCCAAAAAAATTCTTCCGTTTGGCTCCGGGCCGAGAGGTGAGGCTGCGATATGCCTATTTTATTAAATGTGAAAAGGTGGTTAAAGACGAAAAAACAGGCGAAGTTGTTGAGCTACACTGTACATATGACCCTGAGACACGAGGTGGTGATTCACCGGATGGACGTAAGGTCAAAGCAACCTTGCACTGGCTTTCGGCTAACCACTCCCTGAAAGCCGAAGTACGCCTGTATGACCATCTCTTTTTAAAACCAAACCCGAGTGATGTAAAAGATGATGATGATTTTAAAGATTATTTGAATCCAAAATCGCTGGAGACCTTAACCTCATGCCGTGTTGAACCGAGTCTCAAAGACGCAACACCTGAAAGTCGATACCAGTTTGAGCGTTTGGGCTATTTCTGTGTAGATTCTGTTGATTCTTCCGAAGAAAAACTTGTGTTTAATAGGACGGTAACACTGCGTGATCAATGGGCTAAGATCCAGAAAGCGCAGGCCAAGAAAAGGTGAGACCATTTAAAAGCGCATAGGTGGACGTTTACAGTATAATTTATAATATACCTCAATTAAACCGGGATAAACTCAATTCATCAAGAGGGATGGAAGTTTTACTTTCACATATTAGTTCCTGAATCAGTTTTCCTGATCCCGGCCCCAAACAAATCCCGTGTCCGTTATGACCACACGCCATAATAAATCCCTCCATCCCGTCAACTTTACCCAATATTGGCAGGTCATCATCCGTATGGGGAAAGAAATTGGCATAGGAACGAATTACACGGACATCCTTTAGAGAAGGCATGGCTTCGACATTTATTCTTGCCATGAGTTCTATCTCCTCTTGATTGATCCTTTTATCATATCCTGCATCCCGCCAACTGGCTCCAATTAGCAGATTCCCCGCGGTCTGTTGACTTATGATGAGACCGCATCCTAATCCTCCCTCTTTTCCTGTATCTTCTTCCACCATATAAGAAGCACCCATTATTGGATGAGATACGCATGGAGGTAACTGTTCAGTGACCAACATAGCCAGTTGAAAGGGAGTGATCGGTACTTTAAGTCCCACCATTTCCCCGATGAAACACCCCCAGCTCCCGGCAGCATTCACTACAGTGTTTGTTTTGATAGTACCCTTATCGGTAATAACTCCTTTGACCTTTCCATCCGCAACTTCAATTCCGCAAACCTCCGTATGGTGAAAAATCTTTGCACCAAGCTTACGGGCTTGTAAATTCAACGATATAACAAGAAAAATAGGATTGGTGGTTCCATCGATAGGGCTAAAGACAGCCCCTATGATTTTTTCCCTCGAAAGAAGAGGCTCTAATTCAAACACCTGTTTTGCATCAATCATTTCCAGGGGATATCCATCTTCAGCTCTCGCCTTAACATGAGCCTCGACAAAAGGAAGCTGCTTTTCGTCTTCAATGACAAGCAGCCCTCCGTTGTACACATATTCAAAATCCCTATCCAGTTCTTTTTGAAGTTTCCTATGTATATTAATACTGTGCATAGCCAGCCTAATATCTATTCCGGGCTTTCTCGTTATTGACCAAACAAAGGCGGCATTGGCTCCTGAAGCTTCCCCCGCTTTATAACCTTTTTCAACTAGAACAACTTTTTTCCCGGCCCGGGCTAAAAAATAGGCAGTAGAAGAACCTACCACGCCGCCCCCGATAACGACTACTTCAGCTTCCCCAGGAAACATTTGAAGTCCTCCTTTTTATGTGGCATTTTTAGATGCAGCCAGCACACCAAGGCTAATCGGCTTGATGGAGGGCCTTGGCAGCAAACATCCAGACATCTCAAGAGAAGCATTTGGTTGATGCCTCATAATTTCAATTAGAGCAGGCCCACACATTCTACCTTCGCAAGACCCCATGCCAACTCGCGTCATACGTTTGAGATCCTTGAGGTGCTTTGTCTGAATCGTACCAACAGCCATTGCTTCTTTTATTTCCTTGAGAGTGATTTCTTCACATCGGCATAGGACGGTGTCATCTTTTGCTAGTTCGTAAAGGCCTTGCCCCGGCATACTCATTTCATCAAGCACCTTGCGGAGTCGGTTGAATTTATTCAGGCGTTTTTTGAAAAGCTTTATATGCGTGCCGGCATCAGTATCCGAAATATAACCCAGGGAGCGAGCTATAGAGATCCCGGCAATACGACCCTCCTCTATTGCAACCTTGCTTCCCGCCACTCCGGCTCCGTCACCCACTGCGTAGATACCCGGCACAGTGGTTTCCATGCTCTCACTACGTACTGGAATGTAACCGCCAAGACGCACCTCATATTTATGTTCACATTCTGCCAAAAGAGTTAACTCCGTTGAAGATACAAGACCGTATCCCAAACAGACGGTATCCACTTTCACGGTGCGCTCGGTATCAGGCTTGGGTCTCCAGTTTTTGTCCACCTTTGCAATCACTGCTTCTTCCACCTGGCCGTTGCCATGGATTTCAAGGATAATATGATTACGCAACAAGGGAACACCGGCTTTTTGGATGTGACGCAGGTATCTCCAGCCTTCTTTTAAATAATCCCAATTGCCCCATATCCCTGTTAGTATCTGGAGACAATTTTTGCTGATATTTCCAGCCTCCAGAATGGCCTCGATCTTGCCTCCAGCGTTGAGGATCTGGTGTGCCAATACAAGCTGTAGTGGACCTGTGCCGGCCAAAAGAATCTTTTCCCCAGGGAGTACACGTTCCGTCTTGACTAATCTTTGAGCCCCGCCTGCGGTGAAAACACCGGGCAGCGTCCATCCAGGGAAGGGAACTGGCCGGTCGTAAGCACCCGTTGCCACGAGGAGGTTTTTAAAGCGGAGGCTTGAGGAAGTTCCGTTACGCGCGAAAGCCAGCGTAGAGTCCTTGAATATACCCCAAACCATGGCGTTGTTCAGATATTGGATTTTGTCATTCAGCGAACTGAATTGACGCAATAATTCCAAGCCTTTCTCGTAATCTCGTCCCAATACTTTAGAATCGGTTACTTTAAAACCTTTTTCGAACTGACGGTAGATTTGTCCTCCAAGTCTTTCATTCTCATCCAGCAGTGTTACTTTGACACCAGCTTTAGCAGCTATAATGGCAGCTGCAACACCACCCGGACCTCCACCGATAATTGCGAATTCCGATTCTTTCAATTTTTATGTTCCGCTATTCGTATTACCTTGCTGGGTTTCAACCTGACATCCTGGAGTAGCAAAGGTTTGGCAAGCTTGGATATTGGGTACACCATTTATCACCATCCTACACTCTTGACACAGTCCTATACCACAGTACAGACCCCGGGGTTGCTCGTATTTATTTGTATAGCGAAATGTCCGCCGACCAGCGGCCATCAGAGCGGCTCCGATAGTCTCCCCTTCGTAAGCAAAGATCTTTTCCCCATCTACAAGTATTTCAAACCGTTGTCCTCTTTCTACGCCTTTTTGCACTCTTTTTTCTACCATACTCTAAGTAAGCTCCTCCTCGTTTATGCTTAGGGCAGTATCATTTTGAGCTTTTCCAATTCTGTGCCGGACTGGCTGTTGATCATTCAATAGAAATTCAATACAAAACACTAAGGAATCGCTTTGTTCAGTCTTTTTTAATTAGGCTAAAATAAAGTTTCCTCTAATGCATGTGCGACAGCATTAACAATAACATCCATATCATTTTCTTCTATGATAAATGACGGACCGATCAACAAGGCATCGCCATCCGTTCCGGCAAGACCGGTTGATTTGTATACTACCACACCTTTTTGAAAAATACTTTGCCATACACGTTCCGCAACCTTTTCACGGCGTGGAAAGGGTTCCAACGTTTTTTTGTCCTTTACAAGTTCTACACCCCAGAAAAAGCCCAAACCACGAATATCGGCTACATTGGGATGATCCGACAGCTCATTTTTAAGTTTTTCTTTGAAAATTTCTCCGTAATGGGCTACTCGATCAATGAGGTTTTCCCTTTCAAGGATACGAATCACCGTTAAACCGGCTGCTGCTGCCGGGCTATGATGGGTGTAAGTGCCTCCGTGAATGAAAGAACCACTCCCCTGACAAATGGCATCATAATGCTTTGATTGGACTCCCACGGCAGAGATGGCGATTGCCCCGCCCCCCAGACTTTTACCCATGGTCACGATGTCCGGAATCACTTCGAAGTGCTCGGAGGCAAACCAACGTCCCGTTCTGCCCAATCCACACATGACCTCATCCAGAATAAGCAGCACTTGGTATTGATCACAGATCTGCCTGATAATTTTAAAGTAGCCAGGAGGTGGTGGTAGCGCCGCCAGAGTCCCTCCGCTTACCGTCTCAGCCAAAAAAGCGGAAACAGTTTCAGACCCGGTATTTTGAATCACTTCTTCAAGGGCCAGGGCGCAGCGGCAATCACACTCAGGATATGTCAATCCGTAGGAGCATCTGAGGCAGTATGGCGCTGGAATATGGATAACTTCAGTCAAAAGGGGGGCATAGGGAACACGGAAGGATGTGCGACCCATCGCTGATAATGCCCCCATGGTCAGGCCATGGTAAGATTTCCAGCGGGATATGAGCCGAATTCGATGAGGTCGGTCTGATTCCAGATGGATTTGCCTGACCAGCTTGATTGCGGTCTCTATCGCCTCACTACCACTGGAGAGAAAATAAAAACGTTCAATGCCTGGGGGCGCATGCCTGGCAAGGGCCTTTGCCAGTTGTTCTACAGGGGAAGTCGCAAACATTGTCGGATGCACATAATCGCATTTAATGATCTGTTCATAGACGGCTCGAGCGATTTCCTCTCTGCCATGCCCGATGTTCAAAACGATGGTGCCCCCACTGGCATCGAGGTAGCGGTTGCCTTCGGTATCAACAATCCACATGTCTTCAGCATTGGCGGCTATCGGTAGCGACCTGTCCAGCCGGCGCGAAAAAACGTGACCTGGATGATCTCTCATGGTTTTTCTTTCATGAATTACTTAGGAAATATTTTAGCTGCTTGAAAACAAGACCACTTCAAAGGGATTTATGTTTTCTTGCTTTTTAAACTCCTAATTCCTTTTCTGTATCTTCAATTATCGATCGAATTTCGGAAAGAACGCTGTCCGGCAACGGCGGTGGTTCGTAAGTCTCCAGAATATTCCTCGCCTTCTCACACGCTCTTTGGTAAAGATCGGTTCCACCTGATATTTCCCATTGATCGCGCATTTGCCTGTCTATCAATGTGGCTTCAGATTGTGATCTCATATGTTCGTATGTGGTATCATGGTCAAGGTAGTCTTTGAATATACCTACCTCTTTAATGACATCAACCGCCAGTGTTTCGTCATTGACGGGGATTCCGTTAACGGTGTGTAAAATCATCCCGGCGATTTCATTATCCAGAACCAGTTGACCCAAATCAAAGGTGATTCCCATCTCAAGCATTCCCAATCCATAAATTACGTTGGACCCTGCCAACGCTGGAAGGATGCCCGTGATGGTCTTTTCATGGCCGGACTGGACATCAACAACCTTGCTGTCGCCCTATCCACCGGCAGTAAAACAAGGCAGGCTGTAATAACGGGCCAATCGTGCCACAGCCGCACTTATCATACCGGTTTCAGGGGATCCTACCGATGCGGTGGCCATCTTCATATCCAGCGGGCACGTTGAACTGCCATAAACAAAAGGTGACCCTTTACAGGTCAACTGGTTAAGTACGAGGCTTGCAAGGACTTCGCAATTTTGCACGATCAGCGTTCCGGCAAGATGAATGGGCGCTGAACCACCGGCCATGGCCATTCCTACAACATTTACTCCCAGGCCGTTTTTGGCGCCTTCCATGAGAATTTCACAGTGATTCTTACACAGTTTGAGAGGGCTAATGGGGCAGGTGGTAAAGGATAATAATGGACGCTCTCTTAGTTTATCTTTGCCCCCAACAATAGCGGCACAGATATCCACGATTTTTCTAGCAAGAAAACCGTTCACCGGACCCAGCCAATGGTGTTTGGTTGTGTTTGTTAGAGAAGCTTCGGCATTATGCAGGGCCTGCACAGGAGGAGCCTTGTCATGTGAACACATGGCCCTTTCATATGTTTCCACATGTTCAAGGTAGTCGATGATTTTCGAAGCCATTTCAATGTCTGCTTTAGTGCTTTCTCTGTGTTCGCCGGTGTATGGATCGACAAACATGATCCCTTCACCAAAGTTGGTAAACGAAATGCGGTTATCTTCCAGTGCAACATCACTTTCCGGGATGCGACCGCAGGCAAGAAATGTCGCCGGAGCTGAATTGATGGCATCCTCCACCACATGGGGCGGAATTTTAACGACTTTCGTTTTAGCATCGATGACAGCCCCACTGTCGGCGAATATCTCCAAGGCTTCTTCATCTTCAACAAAAACACCGGTGTTCTTAAGAACTTCAAGTGTGGCCAAGTGAATTTCATGGACTTCATCATCTGTTAATACGTTCAGGCTGAATCCGCTGTTACGGCTTTTTCCAGCTTTTAATCTACGTTTCATGAATACATCTCCCTTCTATTTTATAATCAAATCCATTTTTTAACGAATACGATATTTTCACCATTGTGAAAAATCTCTATCCAACAAGCATATGCTCGTTTCTTTCTCACCTCCTTTATTGGTTACATTTTTTCATAATCGTAACTACCCAAGTATTACTCTCTTTTTGATCATTCTATTTCTTTCTATACAATAATTACAAAAATACTGCAACTATCCTTTTTTACAATATTCCACCCCTGCACCTACAGCTTGACGATCTTTCATCCCTTTCCAGAAATCATGAACACCCAGTCGGCAACTGTTGGTGTCCATCCTTTTTTAAAATGATCAAAAGTATGTTAAGGATAGTAAAAGCGGGACTCAGACATTTACACAAAATTCTTGACACTACTGTTAGTTCTAATTTACTTTCGGAAGACTAAATTGATACCTTTCGTTATAAAAAAGAGTTGAATCGAAATTTTAACACTTTTCCTAAACCTGAGACCTTTGAAAAATGCTCAATTTTGTTCAAGTTCAAGGAAGGCGAAAATTTTAACCACAGGAATACATATAGTATTTTGAGGATTAAAATTTAAGCCTGACACAGAAATTGGGCAAAAGGGGGCGTTTTGCAAAGGTCTCAACCTGTAGATAGGTGAAGCAATAGTGAATGATTTCTCGTTTTCAGGCGTTGGAGCTATTTCTTTCGGGGTTGATCGAGTCGAACAATTGGCAGATGACATTTCCGCCCTAAAGGAGAATAAAGCCGAAGTTGTATTGATTAGTGATGCCGGTGTTGCCGAAGCGGGAATTTTGGATCGCGTTAAATCAATCTTGGAGCGATCCGGGCACAATGTGGTTGTTTTCTCCGATTTAAAAGACGAACCGCGAGCCAGCGCAGTCGATGAGGCCGCCAAAATCGTGCGTCGTTATGAACAGCCTTGTATCGTAGGATTGGGAGGAGGTTCGGCCCTCGATATGGCAAAATTCGCCGCAGTTATTGCCGGAGATGATCGTCCGGCAGAGGATTATGCTCTTTGTGCCCATTCTTTTCCCAAGCCTGAGTTGAAAAGGATCTTGATTCCGACGACGGCAGGGACAGGATCCGAGGTGACACGTAATGCCATTTTTTTCACCAACGAGGATCGAAAGGTTTGGGCATGGGGAGAAGAACTCTTGCCGGACCTGGTGATACTTGATCCTCGTTTGACAACCAGTTTGCCGGCTCATGTGACAACCACTTCGGGGCTTGATGCCCTTGTGCATGCCATAGAGGCATGCACATGCCAGCAAAGAAATCCCTTTACCGATTCTTTCGCCCTTCATGCCATCCGTCTTGCAAAACAGTATCTAATGACCGCCATCGAAAAACCTGAAGACATAACGGCACGAAGCGGAATGCTGCTGGCTTCGACATTGGCAGGTATTGCTTTAGGTTCAACCGGGACCGCAGCGGCCCATTCCATTGGGCATGCCCTTGCTACAATCGCTGGTATACCCCATGGCAAAGCTGTCGCTATTGGGATGGATGCCATCTTAGAATGGAACGCAGGAGCTTTACCCGAGGCTCATGCCGCTGTGGCAGAAGCACTTGGTAGCCAAAGAAATGCTGACAATGCTGCTCCGACATTCAGGAACTTGATTGAACGGACAGGTATAGATCGCTCTTTGGCCGTTAAAAAGATTGATCCGGAAACGCTGGCTACTGTGATGATGTCAGAGGAAAATAAACCCATGATTGAAAATAACGCTCGGCAGATCACGACAGATGATGCCTTGGAATTGGCCCGACTCACCTTGAGTTTTTAAGTAGATGGCTAAATTATTGATAGAGGAAAAACGCTCATGAAAATTACGAATGTAAAAACATATGTGGTAGATAATCCACCGCCCCATTACGGAGGACTTTACTGGGTATTCATTAAGCTTACAACTGACAACGGGGTAGAGGGTATTGGTGAGGCTTATTCCGTACCATTTCATCCACAAATTGTTGCGCACATGATAGAGGATGTGTGTGAGCGGTATGTTATTGGTTCTGACCCATTCAAAATTGAACGGCTTTGGCGAATTATTTATTCCAGCGGTTATACCCAGCGCTCTGACCTGTCAATTATGGGAGTACTCAGTGCCATTGAAATGGCGTGCTGGGACATTATCGGCAAAGAACTCAACAAGCCTATTTATGAATTGCTGGGTGGCCAGGTTCATGAAAAGTTAAGATCTTATACCTATCTCTATCCACAAAAAGCAGACAAAACAAACGTATATAGTGACCCTGAATTAGCTGCAGAAAGAGCAGCTGAGTATGTTAAACAAGGCTTCACCGCCGTAAAATTTGACCCGGTCGGGCCCTATTCAGCCTTTGATCCCAGACAGCTGTCTCTGGAGGCACTGGAAAATGCGGAGAAATTCGTTAAAAATGTCCGAGAGGCAGTTGGTGGCAAATGCGACTTACTTTTTGGGACGCATGGTCAGATGACCACTTCCAGTGCCATACGTTTAGCCAGGAGGTTGGAAAAATTCGACCCATTATGGTTTGAAGAGCCGGTGCCACCGGAAAACATAGAAGAAATGGCAAGAGTTGCCCGCTCGACCAGCATCCCCATAGCAACTGGAGAGAGGCTTGCAACAAAGTATGAGTTTGCCCGATTGCTTGAGAAGCAGGCGGCATCCATTCTGCAAATGGCTCTGGGGAGAGTCGGTGGGATACTTGAAGCCAAAAAGATTGCAGGTATGGCGGAAGCGTACTACGCTCAGATTGCACCCCACCTGTATTGCGGACCCATTGAAGGTGCTGCAAACATTCAAATTGATACCTGCAGTCCCAATTTCTTGATACAGGAAGGTATAAAAACCTGGAGCGGCTTCCACGCTGAGATTTTGAAAGAGCCCGTCAGTTGGGAAGAAGGGTATATTATACCTCCAACAAAGCCTGGATTGGGTGTTGAGCTAAACGAAGAAGTTGCAGCCAAACATCCTTACACCGGGAAAAGACTTCATCTCGAGATGCTGGATAGACCAGTTTAATAGTCTGTGAGCGAGTTCTTGTCAAACGGCCGGTGTCGACTTAACCGGTATGCAAATCCATTAAAATCCAGAGACTGGAGACCTATACTCACGGGGACTTCAGTTGTTGGGCCTTTCCGATCCGCAGGAACCTCAGACCATGAAACCGGAAAAGGTGAACTTTATCTGTAAGACTCAGCCGAGTTGATGATCGAGAAGTATCCTCGACCTGATAATCCACATCCCATGGATCGCGATGAATCCATACAATTCTGGCTCAACATGTGGGAAGGCAACCTTTCGTTCTAAGAAACTAAAAGGAGATAATACAAGATGAGATTGAGGAATATGATCACTGCTGTTGATACCCATGCAGGCACACCAATGCGAGTTATAACGGGTGGTGTTGTGGATGTGCCTGGCTCAACTATTTTCGAGAAGATGAAATGGTTGAAAGCCAACGGTGACGAACTCCGCCGGCGCATGCTGCGCGAACCCTGCGGATATCCGGCTATGTGTTGTAATTTAATTCTGCCCCCAACACATCCGGATGCTGATGCAGGTTTTATCATTATGGAGCAGACGGAATATCCGCCTATGTCAGGAGGAAACACTATTTCAGTAGCTACTGTTTTGCTGGAAACCGGCATGCTGCCCATGCAAGAGCCCGTGACAGAACTTATGCTTGAATCCCCCGCGGGGCTGATCCCTGTTCGAGCGGAATGCGACAATGGAAAAGTGACACAGGTTACTTTTCAGAATGTGCCGGCTTTTGCAATACACATTGATGCCGAAATTGATGTGCCTCATTTGGGCAAAGTTACGGTAGATATCGCATGGGGCGGCATGTTCTATGTCATTGCAGATGCCGGAAAGTTTGATCTCGAAATAGCTCCTAAAAATGGTGCAAAAATTGCTAAAATTGGCGAGATGCTTCGGGCTTCAGCAAGTGAACAGCTACCGGTAGTGCATCCTGAGAATCCTGAATTTCACAATGTAAGTATCTCTTTGCTATCTTCTCCTCCTGATCACCCGGAAGCACACCTTAAAAACGCAGTCACAATGTCAACCGGAACTGTTGACTGGGACAGGCCGGAAACCTGGACCGGCGCTATAGATCGGTGTCCATGTGGAACCGGTACTTGTGCCAGGATGGCGGTGCTCCATGCGCGAGGTGAATTGGGGCTTAATGAAGATTTTCGTCATGAGGGCATCCTGGGTACAATTTTCACAGGACGACTGATTGGAGAGACGAAGGTCGGTCCATACAAAGCGGTGGTTCCAACTATAGGGGGCCAGTCCTGGATTACAAGTTTTTCAAACTATGTCGTTGACCCAACCGACCCTTTTCCAAATGGTTTCACTGTTGGAGACCTTTGGGCGTAATCATCAGGTAGAGATTTCACATTAGTGATTCTTGGAATTGAAACATAACTAATTTGTACCGAACAACAGCATTCACATTTACACCAAAAACCGCTCTAAAAAATTGCTGAACTATTACGGCAAATCAAAAAGAAGAGAGTTCTTTTGTATGTGATCATTGAGAGAGCTCATAATTGGCAACGTAGAAATCATCAATGACACCCTGTTTTTTTAAGGACTCACCATAGACTCTGGCAGATGCTTTGTCAGGGAAATGGGAAATCCTTACCTGATACCATTTTCTATTTACCCCAGTGGCTTCTGTCCAAAAAGCGTCCAACCCTTGCTTTTTTAGGTGCTTCACATAACTTTCGGCATGTTCGGGTTTTAGATATGCTGCAACCTGTATAGTGAATCGATCGGTGACGACACCAGCCGCAGAGGTCTGGGCAGGTTTGGTTGATTTTTCCTTTTTGATCAAATGTTCGAATGTATTTATTACTAAAATCACAACCCCAAAAGCCAAAATCACCATCGTTACCCATTTAAGAATGATTCTTGATCTTTCAGAGCGTTTGATGAAGTGAACCAAGTCTCCCAATCGCGCTATTATTATATTTGTTGCTGATATGATGAAGTTTAAAAGCGCATTCCCCATCAAGAAAATGGTCTTGTTTAGGGTGATCCCCAATCTTTTAATAATTATAAAGGATTGTTTTTGCTCAATCGGCGGTAGAACCGGGGGATTAAAGCCTGCTCTTAGTGTCTTTAAACGTTCTTCATCAACGCCGGCAAGTAATTTTTTCGCTACCTGAAATAATTTTCTGGTCCGCTCCGTTTCCTGAATCCAATGCACACAGGCAGCGATACCTCTTAAGAGCTTAGGTCTGTCGTGATTCAATTGATATGCCTGAAGATAAATCTTCAGGGCCCAATCATCAACACGTCCCTCTCCCAAGAAAATTGCCGCCAGTTTACCAACAACTTTTTTGGTAGTTTTAGGGTTTCCATTTAAAACGCGCCGGTAAGTTTGAAGTGCCGAGAAATCGGTTCTTTCTTCAGATAGGTAGAGCTGCGTGAGCAAATGCTGAATGTTCTTATTCCTGGGCTGGATATTTCCAATACGTGAAGCGAGTTCATGATTCTCTTTTTTGAGTTCTGCCTGGCTTGTGACCTGTTGGAGCCAGTATTCAGCGACCTCCTCATCCTCCGGATGAGTATTTAAGTATGTTAAGACAAAGTCTTCCGAGGCATAATCCTTGTCGGCACGTGCAATATAGAAGCGGGCCAAACGGGCTGTTAGATGCGCTGATTTCTTCCTTTTCATAAGTGGCGAAATGAGGAAACTATCGAAAACAGTTACAGCTTTCCTGAAAGCCTTTTCCGCTTCAGGATGCATACTATCTCTTTCCCAAGCTGTGGCTTCCCTAACCAAACGCTCAACAAGATTTTCGCCTAATCGGTTAAAAGTCCAATCCACTCCCATAAAGACTAATAGCAAGATTATGGATACTGGTAAAATAACCCATTCAAACCCAGTATAAGACTGGAATGCCGGCAAAACCCAGAGGCTTGCCAGCCCTCCCAGCAGTATTGTGGCCCAGATACGAATAGCAATATGTTTTAATATATAAACCATAGTCCATAGCGTTAAAAGTGAATTATATTCAATTCTATACGGCGAACGCGCCTATGGTAAAGCGCCCTCAGTCGAATCGTACAGCCCTTCATCTCCGTTGACATCTTTAGATATAGTTTGTCCTTCACGTAGTGCGACACGCAGCGGCTTTGGCGTTAAATATGTTTCCGCCCGGCCAGTTATCGGATCTATCATTTCGAAACGGATATCGGGGGGAATAGAAAATTCCCTCGGTGGTTCACCTTGAGTGGCTTTAATCATGAAATCAGCCCATATGGGGGCGGCACCACGGCTGCCGGTAATGCCCACATCTCGCGTGTCTCGCATCCCCTCTCCCCGGTCGTAACCCACCCAGACGGATGAGCTCAACGTCGGCGTAAAGCCTATAAACCAGGCGTCTTTATAATTATTGGTGGTGCCTGTTTTTCCTGCCGCCGGCAGGTCAAATCCCAGACGTCGAACCACAGCACCGGTGCCTTTATCCACAACACCTCGCATCATATCCACCAATTGATAAACCATACCTGCATCCAGAGATCTTTCGCCAGTGACAATCTGTTCTTCCAGCACTCTGCCCAGAACGTCTTCCACCCGCCAGATCCAAAATGCCTCATGACGGATACCACCCGTGGCGAAAGTGGCAAATGAAGAAGCCATTTCCAGAGGACTGATTCCTGATGTCCCCATAGACAGAGAATATACCGGTGCTAAACGGCTCTTGATTCCACAACGGCGAGCGATCTCGATAACCGCTTCCGGTCCAGTATGTTCCACCAGTTGAGCGGCAATGGTATTTACGGACTTCATGAGCGCCAATTTCAGGGTCATTGGGCCCTCATGTTCACGTTTGAAATTCCTGGGACTCCAATCTTGTGCACCGATCACGGGAATCGTTACAGCTTTATCAACGATTACTGTAACAGGAGTCATCCCTAGTTTTTCAAAAGCGGTATAATAAAGAAATGGTTTAAAACCGGAGCCGGGCAGACGGTTGTTTTGTGAGGCACGGTTATATTCCGTTTCTAAATAGTTTCTTCCTCCTACAAGGGCTTTAACGGCTCCGGAGTTTGTTTCTAAAGCCACCAACGCTCCCTGCGGACGGGGCAGCGCTTTTCCCTTATCGATGTCAAGTTGATCGGGGATACCCAGCATCTTGTCAAGCGATGCCAGTCCATTTTGTAGTGAGTCAACCGCCCAGGACTGAAGCTGAGGATCTAGCGTCGTGGTAATCTTCAGCCCACCATGATAAACGACCTGAGGCCCATATCGCTCCTCAAGACTCTTAACAACCATATCGAGAAAATAGCTGCCTGTACGCGCTCCCGCAGGTTGGGGTTGAAAAGTCAATTCAGCATTTGAAGCGCGATCCGCCTCCTTCTGAGTAATATAACCTACTGCCACCATCCGATTTAATACAATTCGTTGTCGCTTTTTAGTTCGTTTAAAGTGAAGATAGGGATTGTAGCGCGTCGGTGATTTTGGTAGTCCGGCCAGCAAGGTCGCTTCCGCAAGTGTTAAATTCGAAGCCGGTATACCGAAAAAGGTGCGTGACGCCTGTCCTATTCCATGAGCTCCCACA
Source organism: uncultured Desulfobacterales bacterium (assembly GCA_964594355.1). Lineage (GTDB taxonomy): Bacteria > Desulfobacterota > Desulfobacteria > Desulfobacterales > JAUVVS01 > JAUVVS01. The sequence goes on along the minus strand of CAZQOH010000006.1, from coordinate 721 downwards.
CCAAAAGGAATCTGATTCATGTATGCTTCGAGAATTTCACCTTTGCTATATTGAGATTCGATTTGCAAAGATACGAGTAATTCCTGGAATTTTCGCATGTAGCTTCGCTTAAAGCTAAAAAAAAGATTCTTGGCCAGCTGCTGTGTGATGGTTGATGCCCCTTGAATCTTTCCGGGCACAGTAAGTGTCACCCAAAGGGCTTTCAATGTGCGTAGTTTATCCATGCCGTGGTGTTCCCAAAAGCGATGATCTTCCGTGGCCACGACAGCTTTAATAAAAAGAGGCGATACGCTATTCAAAGGAATAGCTTCCCGGCCACCGATAATCATGATCCTCTCTCCGGTTGCCGCATAAATTTCCGTGGGAGGTGTTTCTATAATTCGGCTTAAGGGTTCAGGTACACGTGGCAAATCCTTCATTATCACAAAAAACATACCCATGATCATGAGCGCAAAAAAGCCGGTCAGGGTTAGCGCCAGATAAAAAACAATACGAAATCGGTGTATGATTACTCCAATTAAAGTCATGGTAATATATAACCCTAATTGAGCAAAAATAATACTCAATTAGGCGTTAATTGTTAACCGTTATTCGTTATTAGAATTTGATGATCGTTTCATTTTATAAATCCATGATTGATAAAATATAAAAAAGGATTATATTCTTTTTAAACGATTAACAAATAACAAATAACGAATAACTCCCAATTGGTTTTTTACTC